>CBIHQZ010000205.1:0-8784 GCA_966212315.1 uncultured Myxococcales bacterium | reverse complement strand
CATCACCGGACTACCGCATCAGCGCGGGACCGAGCTTCGCGCCGAGCCCCGACAACGAGCAGAACGTCGGGCTCGCCGTCTCGATGATCAACACGATGCTCGCGGAAGTTCAGACGCTGAACATCTTCCTCGACCGTCAGGCGCGCGCAGGTGACGGCACCGTGCCGGCCATCGCCGGCGCCACGCTGCGGGCCGTCGCACAGCTCCTTCCGGTCGTCGCGGATCTTCATGCGCGTGCCGTCGCCGCCGCACCGACGGGCCTCGCATGGGAGAACCGTTACCAGGCCGCGATGAACTCGCTCACGGCGGACCTCTCGCGCGCCATCGGTCAGGCGAGCGGGATCATCACGCGGCGCAATCCGCTCGGCATCGAAGACGCCGACCTGCCGCTGTACTTCCTCGGCGCATCGACCGATCCGGGCGCGCGCTTCTCGGCGATCAGCGACTACCTCGTGGGCACCGGACCCGCGAATCTCGGATGGGCGCCGACGCTCGTCGCGCAAGCACAGACAGCGGCGGGGGCCGTGTCGGCTTCGTACCAGGCGCAGGCAGAGCGTCTGTATCAAGCGCAGGTCGCCGCGGTCGGAAACGACGATCGGCTCAACACCATTCGCAACAACTACGGCAACCAGATCGCGAATCTGTGCGGCACGCCGAACAACCTGATCACGCAGGACATCCTCGAACACTGGGATGGCTTCGACGGGACCCGCTGCTTCTTCCGCACCGACGACACCCCATCGTGCGCTCCGGACGCGGCTGCGTATGCAGCGCTCATGTCCGCCGACGACGTGCGCTACCAGGTGTGCCTGGTCAGCGAAGTGAACAGTCACGTCTCAGGCGTGTCGACGCAGCTGGGAACGACGTTCGGCTCGCTCGTCGGGCTCAACGATCAGGGCCAGACGTGCACTTATCCGGTAGCGTGCCCGAGCACGAACGCGAACACGTGCATGAGCTGCAACGGGCAGGTCTTGCCCGCTTCGTACTCCGTTCTGAACGCGATCTCATCGATCGCGCGGGCCGCTCAGTCCGCTGCGTACGCGCAAGCGCAGACGACGTGCCGCCGGCTCTATCCGAGTGCGCGAGAGAATCCGCCCGCCCTCGAAGAGCTTCCGAACAACCCACTCGCGCGCACCGACTGCTACCGCGGATCGATCGGCGAACTAGTCCTCGCGATTCGCGCCGCGCAGACCGACGTCGAGATCGCGCGCGCCGACGCGGGGAACTTTCAGCAGAACTACAGCATCGCGATGCAGAGTTGCTACATCCAGCAGCAGGGCAACGCGCAGATCAACACGCTGAACTCGCGGTTCAACGACACGATGCACAGCCTCGGCTCCGCGAAACTTGCGATGGACATCGCGTCCAACGTTGCCGGGGCAGTCAAGGATTGCGCGCAATCCCAGGCCGTCGATGCGGCCGGCGCGCTGTTCAGCGGCGGGGCGGCGGTCGCCCTCGGCGTTGTCGCGTGTGCGGCCGGCGGCGCTCAAGCGGCATTCGACTCCATTTCCGACGGACTCCAATTCGGGATGGACGAAGCGCAGCGCAACCACGACGCGCAGGCGCAATTGCTGATGGGGCAGACCGAAGTGCTTCGCTGCATCAACGACGCGGGGATGAATCTCGTCGGCGAACGGTCGGCCGGACTTCGCATCACGCGCGCGCTGCAGGATCTCGAGGCCGCGCAGTACCGCCTGCAGCAAGCGATCGGCGCCGCACAGGGCGCCTACGACGAGGGCCGCGAGATGCTCGCGCGCGAGCGCATGCGGCAGGTGCGTCCGCCGAGCCTCGACGAGTGGCTCGATCAGAACATCAACACGTATCGGGCCGCGATGACCTCGGCGCGCCGTGCCGCGTACCTCGCGGTGCGCGCGGTCGAGTACGAGTACCAGGCGTCGTCGACCTCGCGTGCGGCGGTGCTCGCCGCGGAAACTCCCGCGGAACTGCAGTCGGTGATCAACGACCTCTGGAACAGCGCGGGAACCCGAAGCATCGGCGGCCATCGTCCCTCGAGCCTCAAGGTGATCGTGAGCCTGCGGCAGAACCTCCTCCAGCTGGCGGACTTCAGCACGCGCACGCCCGACGAACAGACCCTCACCGACGTGCAGCGCTTCCGCCTGCTCCTACAGGACACGCGGTGGGCGCAGTACGACGCGTCGGGCCATTACATCGGGCAGCGCATCCCGTTCGCGGTCGCGCCGCTGGGCGCGCTGCGCGTGGGTGATCCGTCGGGTGTGTCGATCTTCGCGACGACCGACTGCGCCGAACGCGTGTGGTCGGTGAACGCATCGATCATGGGAACGAGCGTCTACCGCGGGAGTGCCGCCACGTTCGCGCGTGTCGATCTCGAGAAGAGCAACACGTTCTACAGCCAGTGGTGCTCGTCGAATCCCGCGACGGAGTTCCAGACGGCGAGCGTTCGCCCGTCGGTGAATCTCTTCCGCGACCCGCAATTCCAGAGCGCGAGCACCATCGGGTCGCTCGGCACCGCGAACGGCGCGCAGACCTTCACGCGCGCGCGTCTCCAGCCCGTGATCAACGTCGCGCGCGCCGACTTCGAGAACGACATGTTCAGCAACGGCATGTCGACCGAACTCGCGGCCCGCGGTCTCTACGGCGATTACGCGATCTTCATCCCCGCCGAGCAGATCAGTCATCGCAACACCGACGGCACGTACTCGACGGGTCTCGATCTCGACGCGATCGACGACGTACTGCTGCGCATCGACTACGTCAGCGTCGCGCGCTGATCCCCGTTTCTACCCTGCTCGTGGCCCTAGCCCTCGCCATGAACCCATCGCGCTGAACTCCGACGACCTCGCGGTCGACCCCATCGCCCCACCCGTCCGCGCCCGCTGATCCCCTGCGCCCCACCATGCGTCGCAGCATCTCGTCCGTGCGCAAATGCGTGAACCCCCGCCCTACTCGTTGCATTCTCCGACGATGCGGATCGCGACCAGGATGCGAGTCTTCTTCATGGCGGCGCTCTTGTCGTCTTCGTGCGGTGGCGGATTCGTCACGCAGCAGGACGGCTCGAACGATGCCCGCCCCGCGGACGGCGCAGCCGACGTCGGACTCGATGGCGATCCACTCCCCGACGACGACGATGTCTTCCTCCCCGAGGACGACGCCGAGGCCGCCGAAGACGTCACCGAATTCGGCGAGGACGACGCCGCCACCGATGCGGGTTCCGACGCGGCCACCGTCACCGACGCCGGCACGATCACCGACTCGGGCACGCCCCCCGCGTGCATGCCGCACACGTATCGCCTCCTCCACCTTCAGTCCTCGCAGCAGCGCACCGACACCGAAGCGAACCGCAACGCGTCGATGAACGCGGCCTTCAACTCGGGCGCACAGACCATCTGCTGGACCGAGATCGAGAACCTCTCCGACGTCCGCCACATCGACGCGCATGCCGGGTGGGATACCTACTGGCCGTCGGGCCGGCCCGAACTCGTGGCCCGCAATGCGGTGCCGATCTCGTGGCGCACCGACACGTTCCGCCTCGTGCGCGGTCAGGTGTGGCTCGCATCCGAAGGCATGGCGGGCGTCTCGCCGTCGCGCTGGGTCGCGCGCGTGTGGCTGCGGCACATCGCGAGCGGAAAGGTCATTTCGCGCGTCTCGCATCACGCGGTGTCGGGTGTCGACGGTGCCGGTTCGCCGCCAGTCGACTGGCGCCGGCGCATGCACGCGCTCGACATCGCCAAGTTCCGCGCCGTGATGTTGCTCGACACGGTGCCGGTGATCGGCTCGGGCGACTTCAACACCGTGCGCCTGCGGTCGCTGCTCGGAACGAGCTTTCTCTACGACGTCCCTGCCAGCGGCGGCTCACACGGTTCGCGCCTGATCGATTGGATCGTGCGGCGCCCGAACTCGCAGCAGCGTCTGGTGGGCGTGCGGTTCATCACCGTGGGTTCGTCCGATCATCGCGGCGTGCTCGCGACCTACGACTACACCCCGCCCTGCCCGTAGGCGCCTACGGCGCTTCGCTTCCCATTCCCGCCGCACCTTCGTTCGCAGCAGGATTCGCCGTTTCGCTCGCGGGCGCCGCCGCCGCAGCGGCAGTGCCCGCATCGTTCGCGCGACGCGCGTGTCGTGCCTCGCGCGCCGCCGCTTCGTACTGCGCTTGCAGCATCGGCAGTCGCGCGCGCTCGCCCTCGATGTAGTCCGCCGGCTCGGCCACGCGATAGGGCGTGCGCCCGTGCGCGACGCGATCGCGATTCTCGGTCTCGAGCCAGCGAAAGATCATCTGCGCGGCCGACACGCTCCACGGATGCGTGTCGTGCAAGAGCACCGTGCCGCCCGCCATGTTCCCGAGAAGGCGGATCACGTTCATCGCCACGCCCTGCGCATCGCCGACCATCTGCCAGTCGTGCGAGTCCACGCTCCACAACATCAACTCGTCGCGACGATGCTCGACGTGATCGCGCACGAGTTCCGAATACGACCCGTACGGCGGACGGAACAGATGCGGCCGCTGCCCGATGGTCTCTTCGATGAGCTGCGCGTTGTGGTCGATCTCGTACGTCACCTGCTCGGGCGTGAGGATCGCCATGTTGCGATGATGCACGGTGTGATTGCCGATGATGTGCCCGCGCGCGAAACTGTCGCGCAGCAGCGCGCGCGCCCGCGAGCGCAGCGGTTCGTCGGTCTCGAGGCGCCACCCGCACACGAAGAACACCGCGTGGTAGTGGGCGCGATCGAGCATGCCGAGCAGCCGATCGGTGGTGCCCGGATTCGGTCCGTCGTCGAACGTGAACAGAATCTCGCGCGCATTCGGACGCCCGAGCGCGAGGTCCCACGCGGTGCGGAGGTTCGCCCCCGGATTGAGCAATGCAGGCGGCCACGCCGGTCGCGTCGCACCCGCATCGTTCGGCGGGATCACGGTCGCCACCGGTTCGAGCACGCGATGATCGTCTGCCGACGGCGCGACGATGGTGCGCGCACCGGACATCGCGACGCGCCGCGAGATGCGCGGATTGCCCGGGTGCCCGCGGAATCCCAGCAACGCGCCCGACACGACGGCGCCGAGCAGCGCGGTCGCAATGGCCATGCGATAGGCGATGGTTCGTCCGCGCGTCGACAAGCGAAGGCCGTATAGCACGTCGCGCGTGTGCCCCCGAATCGCCGCGAGCTGCGCCGTAGCGTGCCTCGTTACCCGGCGGCTGAAAGCCGCGGGCAACATGCGCCAAGCATCGAGTTCGTGAGTCTCGCGATGTCCAACTGAAGAAACCGGTGGGCTCTTCCGAAGAGATCGTGGGTGACTCGCAGTCACCGGCTTCGCGCAGGCGAAGCCTGGCAACCGTTGCCCGCGGGTTCACCCGCCGGGCCGAGGAACGAGGCGCAGGTCGCGGTAGTAGTACTTCCGGAACTGCAGCGTCGGCGCGTCGCTCGCCACGCTCACTTCGTCACCGGGCGGCGGCACCTCGGGCGGCTGCGACGATTCCACCACGCCGCGGTCTTCGAGCAGCACGAGCCGATTGAACTGATCGCCGAGCCATCCGAGCGGGTTGTACCGAAGGAACTGGCGCGTCGCGACGAGCAGCATGCGCACGTGGCCTTCGTCTTCGGGGATGCACCACACGTGCTGCCGGAACCCGCGCTTGCCACGCATGATGTAGAGAACCATGCCGTTCGGCCGGCGCCATTCGAGTCCGTCGCGGAACTCGTGATCGTCGATCACCCATGAGAGCGACCATCCGGTGGCGGTCTCCGCCGTCGAGAGATGCATCACCGAGTCGGGCTTCAATCTCGCGCGCGTGCCACGGCCGATCGTCCGTCGATGGAGATACGGCACGTGCGGACTGTCGAGCATGTTCTCCATCGCGCGCGTCCAGTGCGTGGCCCACGTCTCCATGTGGACCCAGCGAGACCAGCCCGCTTCGACGAGCGCTTCGGGGACGACGGGCTCGGTGCCGCTCGCATCGGTGCCGGTGAACACCCAGACCAGCCCGCCCGCATCGCGTGCCGGCAACGCAGTAGCGCCGAAGCGCGCCCGCTTCTCGGGCGGAACATCGTTGAGCGGGACCTTGGTGCACGCGCCGCTCGCGTCGAAGCGCCATCCGTGGAACGGGCACTCGAGGCAGCCGTCCTCGGTGACGACGCCGCGCGAGAGCGCGACGCCGCGATGCGGGCAGCGGTCGATCATCGCCGCCACGCTGCCGTTCGCGGTTCGGAACAACACCAGGGGCTCGCCTGCGAGTCGCGTCGCAAGCGGCTTCTTGCCGAGTGTCGAGGACGGGACCACTGGACTCCATACGTTCTGAAAGTGTCGGAACATGATCGCGCTTATTGTGTAGTTCATATGGAATACAAAACAATGCGATCGATCACTTTCGACCGTGTCTAGGCGGTTACATCCGCGAAACGAACGAACTAGGATATTCGGAATGCCGCGGCCTCCTGGAACTCGCAACCCCGACTTCGAATCGATCCGTGCTTCGCTCGTGAACGCCGCTCAAAAGCGTCTCGCCGAACCCGATGGTGCGCGTGCGAGTTTCCGCGAACTGGCCGCGGCGACGGCAGTGAGCGTTGCGACGCTCAAGCATTACTTCGGTTCGCGCGAAGGGCTGATCGAGGCCGTCATGGCCCAGTGGCACACGCAGGGCACGCGCTACCTGCTCGAGGTCGCGACGGGCGAATTGCCGCCGGTGGAAGCGTCGCTTCGCGAAGTGCTGGTGCGAGTGGGGCTGGGATTTCGTCGCGGCGCGCTGGACGAGGTGCACGCGATCGGTCTCGCCGCCGGGTTGCGCGAGCCGACACTGGGGCCGGCGTACCTACGCGACGTGCTCGACCCGACGCTCGAAGCCGTGGAAGCGCGCATCGCACGCCACATCGCGCGCGGCGAGCTGCAATCCGTGCCGGTGCGGCATCTGGCGTTGTCGCTGCTCGCGCCCGCGCTGCTGCTCCTGTTGCATCAGCATTCGCTCGGCGGATCGCATGCGCGCCCACTCGCGTACGAGCCGTTCGTACACGAACACGTCGCGGGCTTCGTGCGCGCGTGGGGTCTCAACCCCGGCGCGGATTCAACTGCTCGAGCGCCGAGCGCAACGCGTCGCCGACGGACGCCGCGGTGAGCGCGCCTTCCACTGCGGCGACCGGTATCCCGAGATCGGCTGCCACCCGACGCGCATCGACGCCCTCGGCGCGCACCGCGGCGGACGTGAAGATCGCGGCATCCGCCGAGGCTCCGAAAACCGCACAGAGCGGATAGAGATCCATCTCGCTCGGCACCGCGAACAGTTCGATGCGCGCATCGCCGATGCGAAGAATACCGAGCGCGCCGAGCGGCACCGCGGTAACGGGCGCGCCTTCCGCAGCGGCGAAACCCTCGAGCCCGCCGAACGCGCGCAAGACCGCGGCGTCCATCGCGCCGGGCGCCGCGTCGACCAGCACCAGCACGCGCGCCATGCTGCGACCGCTCTCGTCGATCCGCGCCACCAGCGCGGGTGCGAACGACTTGTCGAGCACGATCACCCGATCGGTGGTCGCAGCGCCCGCGAAGTCGAGCAGCCCCGCGGCGCGAAATGCTTCGAGCGCTTCGTACAGATCCGAGTCGGTGTAAGTCGACGCATCGAGCAGTGCGCCCAGCGGTCGCGGCGTCTCGAGCAATCGCTCGAGTTCGAGCATCGCCGGGCTCTTGTTCTGCGCGGCCCGCACGCTCTCGGGCATCTCGCGCGGCGAGCGGCGGATCTCGACCCACGCCTCGGGAAGGAACTTCTTCAGCCGTGCGATCTCGTCGGTCTGGCGCGTGGCTTCGAAGAGCGACGGCCCGAGTGCGAGCGTGTCGCCGCCCTGCGTGCCGAGTGCGCCGTGCGTGAAGACGAACGGCCCTTCGACGAGGCCGAGCATGCGGACGAAAGCCTTGAGACCGGTCGCGGGGCCGAAGGTCACGTCGCGGAGATCGCCGTTGTCGAGCACGAGCGAACCACGTCGTCCCGGTGCTTCGATGGCCAGCGTGCCCGATGCACGGCTCGTCGCGAGGAGTTGGAGCAAGTCGGGAAGCGGCAGCTGCGCGAGGTCGCCCCGTAGTTCGCGCGCGTTGCTCGCGGCGCGCTGGCGCGTGACCACGAGCCCTTCGAGTCGGCTGGCGGCCTCGTCGGCGTTGATCGGCTTGCTGAGCACGAGCGCGATTTCGCGGCGCGCGGGCAGCTCGCGGGCATCGCCGGATGCGAGCGCGACGATGAGGGTTCGGGTGGTGCGCGGATCGCGGCGGAGCGATTCGACGAACTCGCGCAGATCGAGCCACGGCGAGTCCGCGTCGACGAGAAGCACGTCGGCGGGCTTTTCCGCGAGCGCTTCGAACGCGGTGCGCGGGTCGCTGTAGCGTTCGTACGCGAATCCGCGCGCGGACAACGACGCCGCCAGCGAAGTTCCTTCGCGTGCGCGCGGACCCGATGCGCCCATCTCGAGCGCTACGGCGCGACGCGCGCTCATTCGAGCCCTCGCTGCAGGTGAAACGTCGTTTGCAATTCGGCGAGCAGCGCTTCCACAACGTCGAGTTCGGAGGTGTGCATCACGCGCTTGTAATCACCATGCTGGCTCGCCACGCACGCATACGCCCAGGACTCGGTGAGCGCGACGAGCAGTGCGAACGGTCCGATGCGCGTGCCGTCGACCTCGATCTCGACCGGGTTGGCGCGCACCGCCGTAAGCCCCGAGTCGTCGCGTCGCTCGATCGGCTGGGGCTTGAGCCAGTAGGCGGGCGTCCCCGCGCCGCTGGTGGGATTGACCGCATCGAGCGCGGCGCGAATCAACGGATGCTGCCGTTCGCCGCCGAGG
>CBIHQZ010000204.1:0-8791 GCA_966212315.1 uncultured Myxococcales bacterium | reverse complement strand
GAAGCCGCCCGGCCACCGGCACCACGTAGTACATGCCGAGTGGCACGTGCACGAGGTACATCCCGTAGCTCACGGTCGCGACCCACAAGAGCGGCCGCCACCCGAAGGCCTTCGAGAGCCACGACTCCCGATTGAGGAACACCGGGAGGATCGCCATGTACATCAGGCTCGTGACCGTTCCCCAGTAGAACATCCGCTGGATCTGTTCGTGCGGCCCGGTCGACGGATGCGCCAGCGCCCAGAAACAGGCGGCGGCGAATGCATACGCGCTCCAGCGGATCCACGCGCGTGAGACGAGTGCACGAATCTGTGGCGCGAAGCTGTGTTGCAGATACGCGAGCAGCACCCCCGCCAGCAGCACGTCGTATCGCTCGTGCGTGCGAATGAAGATCTTCCCCAGCAGCTCGTCGTCGGTCCACGGACCGTGATGCGTGAAGTAGGTGTAGAAGCGGATCGCCAGCGCGCTCATCCAGCCGACCGCGAGAAACGCGATGCGGGAGCGGTGGCTCTTCATGCGCGTGAGAATCGCGACGAGTAGCGGGATGCACAGATAGAAGTGCTCTTCCACGCAGAGCGACCATGCGTAGGGCATCACGGGGAGCGCTTTGAAACCGGGCGCGTAGTTGCCGAGATACAGATACTCGAGCCACACCGTCTCGCGCTGGATCGGCAGCGCACGCATCGCGTGCCACGTGAGCACGACGTAGAAGAGTGGGAACACGCGGAAGCTGCGACGGAGATAGAACCGAAGAAGGCGACTCCCTTCGGATCCGGGCGCGGCGACGCCCGAGCGGAAGAGCATCGTGCCGATGAGAAAGCCGCTCATCACGAAGAACAGATCCATGCCGAAGTGAATCGCGAGCGAGCGAATCGCGAACGGGATGTCGGTGAGCAATCGCGTCTGCAGGAAGAGCACCGTGATGTGCACTTGCATCACCGAGGCGATCGCCATGAGCCGCAGTCCGTGGAGCGCCGGGAAGTCGTTGGCGAGGAGGTTCGGCTCGAAGAATCGACGCAGCCAGCGAAGCACGCGGCACTCTACCGCGGCGGGCGCGCGGGCCTCACGCGATTGCGCGACGAAGCGGGGGAGGGCTCGTAACCGCCGTCGAAATCGGGTAACCAGCCGGGCATGACGAAGCTCGTTCGGAGCGCGACGCTGTGGGCGGTCGCGATCGTGTGTGTGCTCTCACTCGGTATCTCGCGTCGGGCGTTCGCGCAGGGGCGGCCGATGATCGAACACATCGAACCGACTTCGGGGCCGCCGGGCACGCGCGTGAGCATCGTCGGGCGGAACTTCCGTTCGAACCTGCGCGTGCTGTTCAACGAGCACGAGGTTCCGACGGTCGAGCGTCTTCCCGAGCGCGTGGTCATCGTCGTTCCCGCCGCCGCGCAATCGGGACGCTTCGTCGTCGCGCACGGCAGCGACGAAGTCGAGAGCGAGGTCTTCCGCGTGACCGACGCGCCGCCGGCGCCGCGCGTGACGGCCATCGAACCGACCGCGGCCGGTCCCGGCATGGAAGTCGTGATCCGTGGACAGAACTTCGCGCCGCGCACGAGCGACAACGAAGTACGCAGCGGCAACCTCCCGATGGTGGTGCGATCGGCGGACCCGTCGGCGCTTCGCGTGGTCGTGCCCGACGGCGCTGCGACCGGTCCGCTCACGGTGCACACGCCCGGCGGCGACGCGCAGAGCCCGCCACTCACGATCTCCGCGCGAGTCCTGGTGCGCGACTTCACGCCGACCGGCGCGGCTCCTGGCGGTCACGTCGTGCTGCACGGCTCGGGCTTCGGCACCGCAGCGAATGCGGTGCGTGTGACGGTCGGCGGTCGTCCCGCACGCGTGATGCGCGTCGCGGCGAACGAGGTCGAAATCGAGATCCCGAACGATGCGCAGCAGGGCGGCGCGATCGTGGTCGAAGTGCAGGGCGCAGGGCGGTTCGAGACGGGCGCGTCGCTGCGTGTCTCGCCCGCGCCGGTGATCCGCGAGATCAGCCCGGCGCAGGCCGCGCCGGGCGCGCGCATCGCGATTCGCGGTGAGCGATTCGGTGCGGACATGAACGCAGTCCAAGTGACGATCGGCAACATGCCGTTGCGCCTCGTGAGCGTCGCGCCCACCGAGATCGTGGCGACGATCCCGCCCGCGTGTCCGATCGGCCGCGTGAACGTCACGGTCGCCGGCATCGGGCCGGTGCAATCGCCCACCGACTTTGCGCTGCTCGAAGCGGTGAGCATCGCGAGCTTCGCGCCGCGCGCTGCGGACGTGGGTGATCGCGTGACGATCACCGGCACGGGCTTCTCGCCCACGGTCAACCAGAACACCGTGCGACTCGGCACCGGATTCACGGCGCGCATCGTGTCGGCGAGCCCGCGCGAACTCGTGGTCGAAGTGCCCGACGGCGCACGATCGGGTCAGTGGACCGTCGCGGTGCAGGGCAACGGCGAAGCACGTACGCGCGAGCCGTTCATGGTGACTCAGCGTCCCACGGTCCTCGCGCTCGATCCCGACAGCGGCATCATCGGATCGCGGATCACGCTGCGAGGCCGGAATTTCCCGAGCGATCGATCGCTCGTGCAAGTGCGTCTGCAGGAAGTCGAATGCGCGGTGGAGAGCAGCACGCGCGAGGCGATCGTGGTGACGGTGCCGAGTGGCGTACAGCCGGGCAACGCGCACTTCACGGTCGTCGCGCGACTGCAGGGAACCGGGCACGCGCCGATGGATTTCCACGTGCTGGTGCCGACGCGTCTGACCGCGCTCGATCCGCCGGCCGCACCGGTCGGAGCGCACGTCACGATCCGCGGCGAGGGATTCGAGAACGACGCGCATCGTGTGACGGTGCGACTCGGCACGACCGTGATCCGCCCGCTGAACCTCGGAACGACGTCGATCGAGTTCGTCGTGCCGCGCGGCGCGCAATCGGGTGCGGTCACGGTCGAATCGCCGGGACGTCAGACCGTCACGTCGAACTTCACCGTCCAGAATCCGCCGGCGATCACGACCGTCGCGCCGCCGCAGGGTGCAGCGGGTGCGCGCTTCGTCGTACGCGGTCGCAACTTCGGCACCGACGCCGCTGCGATTCGTGTGCGTATCGGCGACACCGACGCGAGCATCGTGAGTGCGACTGCCACCGCGATCACCGCGACGGTTCCGGAAGGCGCGACGAACGGACGCGTGTCGGTGCGCGTCGAAGGGCAGGGCGAGGCGACCTCTCCGCGGGACTTCCGCGTGACGGGCGCACGACGGCCGGCCGCAGCGGCATCTCCCGCGCCGGGGGCGTCGGCATCGCCGGCCTCCGCGCATCCGTAGTCATGTCGCATCCCCGCGACCTTCAGCATTGGCTCTATCGACTCACGCCGCGTGAATGGATCCAGACCGCGCTCGCCGAACTCGGGCGCGGTGAAGCTGCGTTCGCGAACAGAGACCGCAAGGGCGCGCTCGCGTGCTGCCGGCGTGCCGCGGGAATGGCGATGAATGGCGCGCTCGCGACCACCGACGCCATCGATGAACGTTACGGCCGCTCGTACATGGATCACATCATCGCATTGGGCCACGACGCGCGGGCACCCGAGGCTGCGCGCGAAGCAGCGACGCTGCTCGTGCAGACGCCGCTACCCGGTGGCGAAGTGGTGGTGTTGCGGACGGTCGGAAGCGACGAGCGGCTTCTGGAGGCGACGCGCACCGTGATGGCGCATGCGTACGCGATCGTCGTGAAGGCCGAGCCCGACCCGTCACCGTAGCGCGATCAGTTCACGCAGTGCGCGCGCGCGGTGTCGACCTGGCACGTGCGAAACCCGAGCGAAGTGCAGTCGATCGTCGTGAGCGCGCCCTCGAGGCAGGTTTGCAACTGCGTGCCCACGCAAGTGTCCGGAGTCGTCAGGCTGCAGGTGCTGCCGTTGCCGGGTACGCATTGCGCGGCGTTGTTCGCGACGGAGCAGTGGCCGCCGCTGTAGATCTGCGTGCAGTCGACGCGCTGCTCGTGTCCCAATGCCATCGAGCAGCTGATGAGCGTGTCGCCGTCGCACCGCGTGGCGTTGCCCGAACAGGCATTCGTCGGCGGGATGCAGCGCGGGTTCCCGTCGCCGCCGCTGCCGCACGTCCAGCCCGTGGAGAACTGCGCGCAATCGATCGGCGCCGAAAGCCGCGTGTTGGCGTTGCAGGCGATGAAGCGATTGCCGTCGCAGCGCGGGCGATCGACGGCGGGATCGCACGCCGTGCCATCGGTGCAACTCGCCTCGTTGCCGACCTGCTGACAGGACAAGCCGTAGCTCGCGCAATCCACCGCGGCCTCGGTCCGGGCCGACGAGCAATTCACGATGATCGATCCGTCGCAACTGAGCCCCGGGTGCGCGCTGCAGTACGTCGCGTCGTGATGAAGGGTGATGCAGGCGTTGTAGTCGCTGCAGTTGTTCGCCGTTCCGCACGACACGATGCGCACCCCTTCACGCGTCGGTACGCCGGCCGCAGCGACGACGCCGCTATTGATCGCGGTGCGATAGAGCGTCGCGCACGCCCCGACCGGTGCGTCGAGTGCCGTTCCGCTGTTGCAGCCCGTCGCCAGGATGCAGGTACGCGCGAGCGTCTGCGGGGAAGGACTCGTGTCGCTCGCGCAGCCAGATAGGCCGATTGCGGCGGCGAACAGGTACGCGGCGATGTTCGATCGGGTCATGAAGGTCCTCCTTGGAACGCTGGCGCGCAGCGTGCCAAGAAGTGCGAGCCCGAGGCAAATCATCTGCCTTCGACAGGTAGGGGTACTTCGAGCGCATTGAAACTTACACGTGCTCCGCGCTGATGATGCGGGGTCATGCCGAACCACTCGTCCGCGGCAGCGCTCGGAGTCCGTCGCATCGCAATCCGCACAATCGAGTGCGTCGGTGTCGGCATGCTCGATGTCGACACGGTGGAAACCGCGATCGACGAGTTCGATCGGCTCCTCGAAACAGGGGATGCGGTCGACGTATACGCGGATCTCTCGCTGGTCGCGGGATTCGAGCCGGCCGCGGCGATGCGCTGCATTCGATGGCTGCAGACGCGGCTCGAGAACGTGCGGCGCGTGGCGATCGTCGTGTGCTCGGAGCCTGCACTGGCGGCGGTGAGAACATTTCCGGTGCTCGTTCCCGAAGTGCCTTTCGCGATCACGGCCGAGGCGGGCGATGCGATCGAGTTTCTCGCGCAGCCCTTCGATCCGGTGGACGACGCGCGCATTCGCACGCGCGTGCGACGCGTGAGTGAGGAACGCGTGATCTCGCCCGTACCCAATCGCGCCAAGGCGCGCGGCGAGTAACTCGCTCTCGCGCAGCATGATCCCCGCGCTCGGGGTTCGTCGCTGCTTGCTCGGATCGAGTGGATCGCGGATAGGATGTCGGCGAATGGCTCGACCGAGAAGCGCAGTGCATCTCATCGGCGCAGGGAGTCGCCGGCGCACGTTGTTGATCGTCTCGGATCACGAGGACACGCGATTGCTGCTGACGGTGTGGCTCCATCGCAAGTCGCGTCTGATCGTGAGTGCCGTCGACGCAGACGCTGCGCTCGAGGCGATTCAGGCGGGGTGCCGTCCCGACGTCGTGGTGATCGATCTGGCGCCCGGCGCGCGAGGGGCGAATGCACTGCTCGAAGCGATGCGCCGCGAACCCGACGTCGCGGACACGCCCGTCGTGGTGGTGACGGGCGAGTCTGCCGAAGTCGGTGCGCGAATCGCCGCGAGGTGTGACGTATTGCGAAAGCCGATCGATCCGCACGCGCTCAAGACGCTGGTCGATCGGTTGCTCGACGACGTCGGTGTCGACGAGGTGTGACGACGCGTTACTCGGTCGCTGCGTCGGCGGACGTCACGTCGGTCGCCGTCGCCGCGTCGGTGCCGGCATCGGTTGTCACGCACGCCGCGAAGCACTCGCTCTGACGCGCGGTGCATTCCGCGGCGGTGCGACCGGCAGCTTCGGCGTACTCGTGGCACTCGTGGATCGGCCCCGTTCCGGGATCGAGCGGATGGCAACGTTCGACGATCGCTTCGCACTCGGCGGGCGACGAGGAACTGGTGCAGGCGCCGGTGAGAGCGGCGAGGGTGAGCATCAATGCGATCGAGATCGTCTTCATGCGCGGGTGTTCTCACACCGCAGTCGAGCGATCAAACAAGCGCGCGATGTTCTCGACGAAGCGGACGGTTCTTGCCGTGCGTCGTGTGGCTTGCAGGGTACGGGCGTGGCGGGCAGGGCCGAAAGCGGGCGTGCGACGGAATCAGGTTCCGACGATGGACTCGAGTGCGCGCGCGTGACGATCGCGCATCTCGCTGACAGCGACCTCGCACACGTTCTCGATCGCGAGTGAAGCGCCGGACACGCGGCCGATCTCGCGGATCGCGACACCGAACTGCGCGGCCAGTCTGCGCACGCCGTCGGCCTGCGCCGCGGGGAACGAGACTACGACGCGGGATGGATCTTCCGAGAAGAGTTCGCGCACGTCGTTGGCGAGATTCACGCGCGCGCCGAGTCCGTACGCGATGCACGACTCCGCGAGCGCGACCGCGAGACCGCCTTCGGCGCAGTCGTGCGCGGACGACAAGAGCTTCGCGCGCGCCATCGCGAGCAGTGCTTTCTGCAACTTCGCTTCGGCCGCGAGATCGATCGAAGGTGCGTCACCGCCGAGTCGTCCGATCTTGCGCGTGAGCCATTCGCTTCCGCCGAGCGCGCCGTTGCCCTTCGGACCGAGCACCGCGACGACGTCGTCGGGGCGCTTGAATCCGAGCGTGAGCACGTCGTTCGGTTTCTCGAACAAGCCCACTGCACCGATCATCGGCGTGGGGAGAATGCCTTCCCCCTGCGTCTCGTTGTAGAAGCTCACGTTGCCCGAAACGATCGGCACACCGAGCGCGAGACACGCGTCGCGCATGCCGTCGATCGCATCACGGAACTGCGCCATGATCTCGGGTCGCTCGGGATTGCCGAAGTTCAAGCAGTCGGTGAGACCGATCGGCTCGGCGCCCACGCACACGACGTTGCGACATGCTTCGGCGATCGCCATCGCGCCGCCCTGCTTCGGGTCGAGATGCACGAAGCGACCGTTGCAGTCGCTCTTCACCGCGATGAACTTCTCGCGCCGTCCGCGATCGCTCTCGCAGAAGAGACGCACCACCGCGGCATCGCCGACGCCCGGACGCACCATCGTGCCGTCGCGCACGATGTGGTCGAACTGCCGGTAGACCCACGCGCGCGACCCGATGTTCGGTGATCCCATCAGATCGAGCAGATCGCCCTTCGCATCGAACGCGAGCGCCGACACGTCGACCGGCTCGGTCTTCGCGCGCGCGTCCTCTACCATCGGCCGGTGGTATTTCGGGGCGTCGTCGGTGAGCAATCCCACCGGCAGATCGACGAACGTCTTCTTCTCGCCAGCGGGCGCTTCGCCGCTGAGCGGGTCGTATCCCGGCGTCGCCTTGATCACCCAGCGGCCGGTGTCCGTCACGCGACCGATCACCACCGCGTCGAGGTCCCACTTCGTGCAGATGTCGATGACCTGCTGTTCGAGACCGGCGCGCGCGACCATCACCATGCGCTCTTGCGACTCGCTCAAGAGAATCTCGTACGGCGTGAGGTTCTTCGCGCGACGAGGAATCATGTCGAGATCGATCTCGACGCCGTTGCCCGCGCGCCCCGCCATTTCGACGGTGCTCGAGGTGAGCCCCGCGGCGCCCATGTCCTGGACTCCTTCCAGCACGTTCGCCTGGAAGATCTCGAGACACGCTTCGAGCAACAGCTTCTCCATGAAGGGATCGCCGACTTGCACCGTCGGTCGCTTCTCTTCACTCGCATCGTCGAACTCGGCGCTCGCCATCGTCGCGCCGTGGATGCCGTCGCGTCCCGTCTTCGCACCGACGTAGATGATCGGATTGCCGAGACCCGCGGCGCGTCCGTAGAAGATGCGGTCTTTCTCGGCGATTCCGAGCGCGAACGCATTCACCAGGATGTTGCCGTTGTACGACGGGTCGAACTGCACGTCGCCGGCGACGGTCGGCACGCCGATCGAGTTGCCGTACCCGCCGATGCCCGCGACCACGCCGGTCATCAAGCTGCGCGTCTTCGGATGATCGGGCGCGCCGAAGCGCAGTGAGTTCATCAGTGCGACCGGACGCGCGCCCATCGTGAACACATCGCGCAAGATTCCGCCGACGCCCGTCGCCGCGCCTTGATACGGCTCGATGAAGGACGGGTGATTGTGACTCTCCATCTTGAAGATCACGGTCCATCCGTCGCCGATGTCCACGACGCCCGCGTTCTCGCCCGGGCCCTGGATCACGCGCGGACCGGTGGTCGGAAGTCGCCCGAGATGAACGCGCGACGACTTGTACGAGCAGTGCTCGGACCACATCACGCTGATCACACCGAGTTCGGTGAACGACGGCTCGCGGCCGATCGCATCGAGCGCGCGCTTCCATTCGTCGTCGCTCAGTCCGTGCTCGCGCACGAGTTCGGGGGTGATCGCAGGTTCGTTCCAGCTCGCCATGATCAGTTCCTCGCGAGGATCGCGCGCGCGACCGATTGAAAGAGCTTGCGGCCGTCGTCGCTGCCGAGAATCGGTTCGCTGGCGCGTTCGGGATGCGGCATCAACCCGCACACGTTGCGGCGCGGTCCGCCGTAGAGCCCGGCGATGTCGTGCATCGAACCGTTGGGATTGATCCCTTCGGGACTCACGTAACGAAACGCGATGAGTCGTTCGTTCTCGAGATGCGTGAGCGTGTCGGCGTCGGCTTGATAGCGCCCTTCGGCATGCGCGATCGGAAGGCGCAGCGTGCTGCCGCGGAGT
>CBIHQZ010000203.1:0-8852 GCA_966212315.1 uncultured Myxococcales bacterium | reverse complement strand
ACTTCGAGTTCCTTCGCGAGCGCCTTGAGCCCGCGGGAGATCTCGCTGATCTCACGCTCGCGCGAGTCCATGCCGTCACGCGACGCTTTCATGAGCTGCAAGTAGTCGATGACGATGAGCGAGAGATCTTTCTCGGCCTTGATGCGACGCGACTTCGCGCGCAGCTCGAGCAGCGTGAGATCGCCCGAGTCGTCGATGTACACCGGCAGCTGGAAGAGCTTGCTCGCCGCCGCGGTCAACGAGGTCATGTCGTCTTGCGTGAGCATGTTCGAACGAAGCCGCGACTGATCGACGCGCGCTTCGGCGCACATCATTCGATTGGCGAGTTCGACGCGTGGCATTTCGAGCGAGAAGAACAACACCGGCTTCTGCGAGGTGATCGCGGAGTGCGTGGTGAGGTTCAGCACCAGCGAGGTCTTCCCCATGGCGGGACGCGCCGCGATGATGATGAGCTGCCCGGGATGCATGCCCGCGGTGAGCGTGTCGAGATCGCGAAACCCGGTCTCGGTGCCGGTGATGCGCGCGCCGCGCTCGAGCGTCTTCTCGATGCGCTCGAATGCTTCCTGGATCGCCTGATGGAGTTCGATCAGCGAGCTCTTCGAACGCTTCTGCGCGATCTCGAAGACCTTCGCGGCGGCGAAATCGAGGAAGGCATCGGCGGCACCACGATCGCCATATCCACGCGCGGTGATCTCGTGCGCGGCGGCGATCATGCGACGCACCTGCGCGAGATCCGCGACGATGCGCGCGTGCTGCTCGATGTGCGCGATGGTCGGAATCGTGTCGGTGAGTTCGCCGAGATACTGCGCGCCGCCGACCGTGTTGAGTCGTTCGCGCGCGCGCAGCTCGGCGGACAGCGTGACGACGTCGACGGGTTCGCCCCGTGACTTGAGCGCCTGAATGCTCTCGAAGATCACCGCATGCGACGGATGATAGAAGTCGGGCGGCGTGACGATCGCTTCGACGGTGTCGAGCGCGCTGTTGTCGAGGAGTACGCCGCCGATGACGGCTTTCTCCGCGTCGAGATCGTGCGGCGGGAGATTGCCCTGCGACGCGGCGGAAGCTGCGGCCGCTGCTCCGACGATGTCGTCGCCGGCTCGTTCTCGATCGCGATCTCGATTGCGAGCAAACGCCATGGGGGAGTTCGGTTAGCACGCTCGCTTGCGCGCACGGAAGTCTCGCGTGCGTGTCGCGTGATGAAATGAATGCCGAGTCGCGCGCGACGTCGCGTGTGCTGTCGAGATCGGCCGATCGATGGCGTGTTGTCCACACGGTGTTCACACGTGGGCGTGTGATCAGTGGGATTTCTCGCGTCGAGTTCTTGTCGATGCGATGCGTGCGTTATCGCGCGCGACGTTTGCGAACGCCGAACGCGATCGCGAGAAGCGCTGCGAGTGACAGCGTTGCCGACGACGGCGGCGCACTACCCGGCGTGCGGCATCCGCAGCTCTTCGGTTGCGCTGCCGGTGTGGAAGCGCGCGGTCGATCTTCGGGTGGAGGCTGCCACAGCGGTTGATTCGGGTCGATCTCGCGACGTCGCGGAGCCGGCGGAGTGTTTCCCGGCTCGCTCGGCGCGGCGCCGCCATCAGTCGCGCCCGCGGGCGTCGGCGCTGCCGCGAGATGCACGTTGCTACCGTCGAGCGTGAGCGAGTCGTGCGCCATCGTGTGCACGAGTGCGGCTACTGCCGGGGCGTCCATGCCTTGCGCAATCGCGATGATCTCGACGTGACCACTCTGCGTCGGCAGCACGACGATCTGGCCTTCGATGCGCAGCGTCGAATCCGGGGCACCAGCGGGTGCGCGCGGATCGGTCGCGGTCCCGTGAATCGCGGTGCCGGACCCGCGCACTCCCGGCCGCACCTCGAACGGCTGTGTTGCATCGATGCGCGCAGTGCCTCCGAGCTGCTGGAGTTGCTGTCCGATCGAGCGCTGAACGTTCATCGCCGGCGCGCGCGAGTCGGCCTCGTTGCGCAACGGCAGCATCGACTCGAGCACTTCGATCTGCACGCCGTTCTGTCCCTGACAGCGCGCTACACGCCGCATGCCGTTCGACGCGATCCCGCCACCCCCCGCATCGGTGGTTCCGGGCGGACAGGTGACGCCCGCGCGCCATGCGATGGGCGCAGCGCCGAGGCCGGTGATCGTCGGAACGATCGCGCGCACCGCGGGCGCGACGTGCATCGTGGTCGGATTGCGCGAGAGGGCCATCACCACGACGGTGCCGCCCTGCGCGGGGATCAACACCATCATGCCTTCGATCTGTCCGGTCGTGCCGTCGGGGCTCGAGACCTGCCCCGCGAGCTCGGCGACGCGCGCCGAGACACCGGCGATCGTTTCGGTGCGCACCGGTGCAGCGTTCACGTGCCCGTCCTGACCGAGCCGCGTGGCGATCTGCTGGATCACGTCAGATTCTTCGGTGCCCGCAGGCGTAATCGGCACCGACGTCGCACTCACGACGATCTGCATCGGTCCCTGCACGCACGCGGCGAGAACGCGCTGGTCGCCGCCGCCCGGAGCGGGGAGCGATTCGTATCCGGCGGGGCAGCGTAGTTCCTGCGCGAAGGCGTGCGCGGGCCCGAGAGCGAGCGCGGCAGTGAGAAGCCAGCGGGAGACGTTCTTCATGGCGGCGCGTTGTATATCACCGCGAGCCGGTCTCGGCGCAGGTCGCGCGCGGCGGTTCTGCTGGCGCGTCGTGCGCGCTACGCGCACGGTAGAGCGCGATCGTATGCAGCCCACCGTCACGTTTCGCGATCCGCCATCGGTCTTCGAGCGCGCGACCGCGCTCGAAGCATCCATCGCGAAGATACTCGTTCGCGCACCGACGCTACCCGTCGAGATTCCGGCGTTCGGGTTCACGCTCTCGGCGATCGAAGTCCTGCCCGGCGCGATCGCGCTCGTACTGTCGCGAGCGGGCGGGTTGATCGCGCGCGTGCAATTCGACGGCGTCGACGGCGAGCGCCTCCCCACGGTGGCGTGGCGCTGGGCGGGACTCTTGCGCCGCGACGACGATCGCCGCGCGCTCGATCGCATCTGCGAACGCCTTCGCGCGTCGCTCGATATCGCGCGCTGGGCGGATGCGCACGAACTCGCTGCGCGGCATCGCGATCTGCCACGGCACGTCGCGCCGAGCGCGTTCCGCATGCTCGTGTCCGGGAGCCGCGCTGCCGAGGGACTGGTTCGCACCGGATTCCAGTGCAACCAGGATTGCGGTCTGTGCTGGCAGGGACGCACGTGGGGGCGAAACGATCCTGAACAGATCCTGGCGTGGATCGAAGACCTCCGCGCAGCGGGTGCCGAGACGCTGATCATCTCGGGAGGAGAGCCCACGCTCGACTCGTCGCTGCCGCGCTACATCCGCCGCGGACGCGAACTCGGTTTCGGCCTCGTGACCATCGAAACCAACGCGATCCAGATGGCGAAGCCCGGCGTCGCCGCGAGGCTGCGCGACGCGGGATTGCAGCGGGCGTTCGTGTCGCTTCACAGCGGCGATCCATCGGTCTCCGATCGCGTCACGCGCGCGCCCGGAACGCACAAGCGCACCGTCGCCGGCATCGCCGCGCTGCTCGAGCAAGAAGTGCAGGTGACGCTCAATGCGGTCGTAACGTCGCTCACGCTCGACACGCTCGCCGATCTGCCAGCGTTCGTGCATTCGCTCTTCGGGGAGAGCCCGTTCCTCGAGGGAATCGTCGTTTCCGATCTGGGCGCGACGTTCGATGACAGTGCTCTCGCGGATCTCGCGCCGCATCCGACGCGCACGCGCGAAGCGCTACGCGCGATGTCTGCGAACGCGAAGCGTCTCGGCGTGGCGATCCACGGCTCGGACGGCCCGTGCGGTCCGCCGCTGTGCGTGTGGCGCTCCGACGAGGGACTCACGCCGGCGCCCATTCCGGGGCCCGCGGAAGAACGCGTCTACGTTCGCGCGTGCGACGCGTGCGTGCTCCGCGCAAGTTGCTACGGGGTGCGAAAGCGCCAGGTCGAGTTGTTCGGGGAGGGCTGGATCGAGCCGTTCGTTGTTTCGAACGGCTGACCCGAGTGCGAGGCGGGGGACTACGCCGCGGACGAGGCGACGACGTGAAGCTTGAACGTGGACTTCACCTCGGGGGCGAGGTGCGCGGTCACGTCGTACGTGCCGACCGAGCGGATCGGATCGACATGCAGCTTCTTCTTGTCGACGTCGAAGCCCTTGTTCTTGAGCGCGGCTTCGATGTCCTTGGTGGTGATCGAGCCGTAGAGCTTCCCTTCGGTTCCGGCGCGCGCCGAGAGCGTGATCTCGACGGAGCTGAGCTTGCTCGCCGAGTCCTGCGCCGATGCGCGGGCCTTGGCGGCATTCTCGGCCGCGATGCGCTTGATATGCTCGAAGCGCTTCACGTTCCCTTCGCTGGCCGGGAGCGCGAGACCCTGGGGGACCAGGAAGTTACGCGCGTAACCGGGGGAAACCTTCACTACGTCGCCACCCTTTCCGAGGTGGGTGACGTCTTTCTGCAACACAACGTTCAGTGCTTTGGCCATGACCGTCTCTCTCTCACTGAGCCGTCGTGAACGGCAGCAGGGCGATCATGCGCGAGCGCTTGATCGCGTCCGTGAGCAAACGCTGGTGACGGGCGCAATTGCCCGAGATGCGACGCGGAACGATCTTGCCGCGCTCCGTGAGGAAGTAACGCAGGGTCTGCGTGTCCTTGTAGTCGATGGAGTCCGACTTCTCCGCGCAGAACTTGCAGATCTTCTTGCGACCGCCGCGACGGCGCTGGGCAAGGTTCTCGGCGGCGACTTCGGCAGCGCCACCGCCACCGAGGCCGGCCTTGTCGTCGTCGTATGCAGACAGATTCATTCCGGGGCGTGCCATGGCTATGCCTCCACCTTCGTAGCGGGCGTAGCGGGCTCAGCGGACGCGTCCGCAGCCGGTGCCGCTGCCTTTTCTTTGCGTCCGGCCGACGGCGCGAACTCGTCGCCCTCTTCCGGCTCCATCGCCTCGTCCCCTTCGGGACGACGCTCACGGCGCTCGGGGCGCTGATCGTCCGAGAGACCGAGCGTCTGCTCGATCGTCTCTTCGCGATCGTCCTCGCCCTCGGTGATCTCGATGCGTGCGAGCTTCACTTCTTCCGGATCGACCGTGATGCTCTTCGGGTCGACGTCCTTCGCGAGCTGGATCGTCATGTGACGGAGCACGGTGTCGAGCATGCGGAGGTTGCGCTCGATCTCGCTCACCATGCCGCGATACCCGAGGTAGCGAACGTAGACGTAGAAGCCCTTGCGCTGCTTGCCGATCGGGAACGCGAGGCGACGCTTGCCCCAGCTCTCGAGCTTGATGAGCGTGCCGCTACCCTGCTGGATCGCGTTCACGACGCGCGAGATCGCCTTTTCAGAGGCGTCGCTGTCGATGTCTGCACGAAGGATGAAAATGGTCTCGTAGTCGACTGCGCGGCTACGATCGATGCGAACGTCAGTGGTCATTCCGAAGTGTCCTCCTGGACGGAGCGGCTTCCAGACGTCACCTGCAGCGCCGGTTTGCGACTGCAGAGCCAGAAGCGAGGACGGATTCCACCCCGCGGTCGTCCCGCGAGGGGCGCGTTGATTAGCACAATGGTCGGGGATGTAAACAGTCAGGACAGCGGGCGAGGCGTCGGTGGGGTTCGTGGAGTGCCAAGCGACGAGATGCGTCGATGCTGGGAATGTGGCGCGAAGCGCGAGCTACTTCTTCGCCTTCGGCCGCACGTTCACCTTGTTCATCGTGTTCGCAGGACCTTCCGCGACGAGCCCTTGCGTTGCTTCCACCGCGCGGTCGATCACGCCCGCGAGCTCGGAGGCTTCTTCCTTGGTGAACGCCGACAGCACGAAGTGCTCGACCGTACCCACCGTGGGCCGGCCGATGCCCACGCGAACGCGGAGGTACTCGGTACCGATGACGGCGCTGATGTCGCGAAGCCCGTTGTGCCCGCCGTGCCCGCCGCCGACTTTCACGCGCACGTCGCCGAACTCGAGGTCGAGGTCGTCGTGCACGACGATGATGTCCGCGGGCTTCACGCCGAGCTGGGTCACAGCCTTCTGCACGGCGCGCCCGGAGAGGTTCATGAAGGTCTGCGGCAGGAGCAGATGGGTCTCCCGCGCTGCGACGAGACCCTTGCTCGAGAGACCGGAGAACTTCTCGCGCCATTCGGACGCATCGACGCGGTCGCGGAGCTTCTCCACGACCATGAAGCCGACGTTGTGGCGGTGATTGCGGTAGGAGGGCCCGGGATTTCCGAGCCCGACGACGAGGGGCATGGCGGTGATGATGAGACCCGAACGAAGAAGTACGGACTACTTCTTCTTCGCGTCCTTGGCGGGTGCTGCAGCCTTGGCGTCCTTGGCGGGCGCTGCGGCAGCCTTCGCACCTGCGGCCGGTGCCGCGGCGGGGGCGCCAGCAGCGGGTGCTCCTTCGGCAACCGCGGCCTTCTCTTCCTTCTCGGGCGCGACGACGGAGACGATCGTCTGCGACGGGTCGAGCATCACGACCACGCCTTCGGGGAGCTTGAGATCACGCGTGTGGAGACCTTCGCCGAGGCCGACTTCGGTCGCGTCGATCTCGATCTTCGCGGGGATCTTGTCGGGCGCGCACTTCACCGGAAGCTTGCGGTAGACCTGACGGAGGATGCCGCCTTCGGCGACGCCCTTCGGCTTGCCGGTCGTGGTGAACGGCACTTCGACGATCACGGGGCGATCGAGCGCGACCATGTAGAAGTCGGCGTGCTCGAGTTCGCGGGTCATCGGGTGGTGCTCGAAGGTCTTGAGCATCGCGAGCTGCGTCTTGCCTTCGACATCGAGAGTCACGACGGTGTTGCGTCCGAGCTCGGCGCGGAGGATCTGGTGCACGTCCTTCGGATCGACGGCGATGGTGATCGCTTCCGCGTGCGGTCCGTAGACGATCGCGGGGAGCTTGCCGGATGCGCGAAGACGGCGAGCGGCGCCCTTGCCGCCGGTGACTCGCTTGCTGGTCTTGATCGTGAATTGCGTCTGCATGGTCGTGCTTCTCTCTCCCATCCGTTCGTGCCCGCGCGACATGCGCGGCTTCGCGGCCGTGAGGGGGCGCGGTTTGTATCGTGCGCGCGGAAGCGGGTCAAACCTCTTTGCCTGCGTGACTGCGCGGAATGAACCCGCTGTGGGCGCGAACTGGTCGAGCGGTCGAAGCGGCCGAGGAATGAAGGGCGAGGGATGAACTGGCAGCGGGAATCAACCGGCTGTGACGGCGCGTCGGGAACAGCGCGCATCGAGCCGCTCTTCACGCCGGCACGTCACGACGTGCCACCACACACGGACGTGGGAATAAGACGGAGGTGGGAATCACACGAGGTGGGAATCAGACGGAGAGGGGAATCACACGAGGTGGGAATCACACGGAGAGGGGAATGGCTGCCGCAGCGCGCGCTGGCGTGTGCGACTACACGAACAGCGAAGACACCGAGTCGCTGTTGTGGATGCGCTTGATCGCTTCCGCGAGCAGACGTCCCACCGTGACCTGCTGGATCTTCGGATGGCCGCCGGCGGCTTCGCCACGAAGCGGGATCGAGTCGGTCACGATCACCTTTTCGATCGGGCTCTCGGCGATGCGCTGGATCGCAGGGCCCGACAACACCGCATGCGTGGCGCACGCAAGAATCCGTCGCGCGCCGCGTTCCTTGAGCGCACGCGCCGCATTGGTAAGCGTGCCCGCGGTGTCGATCATGTCGTCGAGGATCACGACTTCTTTGTCTTCGACGTCACCGATGATGTGCATGACCTCGGAGACGTTCGCGCGCTCGCGGCGCTTGTCGATGATGGCAAGCCCCGCATCGAGACGCTTCGCGTAGGCACGCGTCCGCTCCACACCGCCTGCATCCGGCGACACCATCACCGCGTCTTTGCCGGTGTTGGCGCGCAGCTGCTCGAGGAGCACCGGCATCGCGAAGAGATTGTCGACCGGGAGATTGAAGAAGCCCTGAATCTGTCCGGCGTGGAGATCCATCGTGAGCACGCGACTCACGCCTGCGGTCGCGATGAGGTCCGCCACGAGCTTCGCGGTGATCGGCGTGCGCCCGGCGACCTTGCGATCCTGCCGGCCGTATCCGAAGTACGGGATCACCGCGGTGATGCTGGCGGCGCTCGATCGACGAAGCGCGTCCGTCATGATCAGCATCTCCATCAGCGTGTCGTTGGCAGGCTGACACGTCGACTGGATCAGGTACGTGTCGACGCCGCGCACGTTCTCGCCGATCTCGACGGAGATCTCGCCGTCCGAGAAGCGCCCGACCTTCGCACGGCCGAGCGGGACCTCGAGGCTCTGCGCGATCGCTTGAACCAGCGCGGGATTGGAGTTCCCGGCGAAGAGGCAGATCGACTTGAACATCGGGTCGGCTCCTCGACTCCGCACAGCGTGCTGGCGGAGGAAACACCTCGTCGCTTCACACGCACGATGTGGGTTTGTTCCCGATCGTGATGCGCAGCGCGCGGCGTAGTTGGTCGGTGACGCGCGGCGTCTAGCACTCGCGTTCGAGGAGTGTCAATCGCGGAGGGTTCGCGCCGACACGACTCACGCGTTCACCCGGGAATCACAGGGCGCGGAAGCCCGAGCCGGTCGAGCAGGACATCGACTTCGATCCAGTCTTCGCCGCGCTCGCGAGTCCGCTTGATCGATGCCGCGTCGGGCACTCGTTGCAGCGCGTCTTTCATGCGTTCGGCAGCTCGCGTCGCGACGGCGACGGCATCCTCCCGGCGTCCCAGCGCGAGCAGCGCCTCGGCGCAGGTGACCAGCGGTCTCGGTTGATAGCGGCGAATGCCCGTCACGTGTTCGTGCAGATCGATCGCGATCTCGACGTCACGCAGCGCATCTTCGTTGCGCC
>CBIHQZ010000202.1:0-8855 GCA_966212315.1 uncultured Myxococcales bacterium | reverse complement strand
CCATCGGTCCGCGCGGCGAAGTTCGACACTGCGCACTGCACACCGACCGGCTCGTCGCCGACCTCCTCGGCACGAACGTCGACGCGTCGCATCTGTTCGCGGGCGGCGATCCGCATGGTTACCGCGCCACGATCCCCAGCGCATGTCGCACCTGCGCGCATGCCGCGACCTGTGCGGGCGGTTGCGGCGCGGCTGCGCAGTGGATCCACGGTGATCGCGAGCGACCCGATCCTTTCGTCAGCGGCCTCGCGAACACACCGCGAGTGCGCCTTCCGATCGCGATCGACTGACCCCGCGTTCCCAGCGCGCGGAGACAACGCTACGCTTCGCGGCATGGACGACTTCCAAGGACGCTCGCCGCTCAAGGACATCACCCGCTCCGTGATCATGGGCGCCGCGATGCTCCCCGCCGCGGTGCTCGCGAGTTGCTCGCGACCGAGTCACACGCAGACGCCCGATCCAACCGGCACCGGTGGCAACGACAACACCGCGACGATGACCCCCGGCGATGCGGGCGCGAACCCTGTCATCCAGGCGCCTCCGCCCGAAGTCGTTCGTCCTCGCGTCCAGCCCGATGCGGGCGGCGCGATTCGCAACATGCCGACGCGCGGCTTTGCCGGTGGTGCTCGTATCCGTGGATGAGCTGAACGACTACTTCCCGGCCGACACCGCAGCCTGGATCTCCGACACGCCGCTGCGCACCGAGTACGCGCGACTCATGCGCGGATTCCATCGCCCGATTCCGTGGGACGAAACACACGCCGCGCGGCTCGACCCCGACGTGCGCGCCGAACTCGCCCGCATCTGGGCCGAACGCATTCCGACCGAGTACCGCAGCATCACCGGGTTCGGGACGTTCGCATTCGACCTCGTCGCGGCCGGCGCGCCACCCGACCTGGTCGCGGTCTGCCATCGCGTGTGCATCGACGAATTGCGTCACACCGAACTCGCGGTGCGGATGGTCGAGATCTACGGCGGTCGGCGCCCGACACTCCCGCGCGAGATCTCGAGCCTCCCGGCGACGCAGGGAATCAGCGCGGTTGCACAGGCCGGACGCTCCGCGATCGCGCTCTCGTGCCTCGGCGAAACGTTCGCATGCACCGAGCTCGCGATGCTGCGCGACCGGGCGGTCGACCCGGTCGTTCGCGGCGTGCTCACGGTCTTCCTCTCCGACGAGATCGTTCACGCACGCATCGGATGGGCGTACCTCGCGCACGCCATCCCGAGCGCCGATGCGCGTACGAAACAAGACGTGGCGAGTGCCGTGCCCGAATACGTGGCCGGAATCGCAGCCAATCTCTTCGGCAACGACGCACAAGCACCCGCGGTCGACGTCACCCACGACGACGAACGCCTCGCCGCGCATGCCGTCTGCTCGATGCGCGAGGAACAATCGCTCTACCGCGAGTTCGTTCGCGACGTGTTCGTGCCCGGCCTGGTCGCCACCGGCGTACCGATCGATCGCGACGCCGTCCTCGCCGCTGTCCCGCCCGCGCGCTGAGTCTCCATCCCACATCCGCTGACGCCTGGGCCCGACGGAAAGCGGCGATCGACCCGCGCGTCGCTGACAAATTCCGTCACTCGCGGCCCCCTTCGACGGAAGAGGTCCGGCCGCGGCCACCCCCGCGATGCGCGGTAAAACCGCAGAAAACGCGGTCGACCGTCGAACCCATGCGACGATGCCGCCACCGACGATCGTGTGGCGCGTGCCTTGCTCTAGGTCACTCGCCTCGAACGAGACTCATCTCAGACCCGAGCGGTCTGCAGGCATTCAGAAAGAGAGATTGTTGATGAAGACGTTGATCAAGAAGGCCAAGCGTGGCTTCACCCTCATCGAGCTGATGATCGTTGTTGCGATTCTCGGCATCCTCGCGGCCGTCGCGATCCCCGCATTCATCAAGTACATGCGCCGCGCGAAGACCAGCGAAGCGGTCGACAAGCTCGCGTACCTCTTCCGCATGTCGAGCACGTACTTCACCGGTGAGCGTGGCGCGCGCGGGTACAACACCACCGCGGCGGTCGACGTTCAGTTCCCGGACCCGGCGGCTCTTACGCCCGCTGCGGTTCCGAGCGGCGTTCGCGCGCCGGGCAACTCGGCTCAGTGGGACACCCCGTCGTGGAACGCGCTCTCGTTCTCGATCTCGGATCCGCACTACTACTCGTACCAGTACGACTCGACCGGCACGGGCACGGGCTCGCAGTTCACCGCGCGCGCAGTCGGTAACCTCGACGGCGACACGGCGCTCTCGACGTTCGAGCGCTCGGGTGGTTCGAACTCTGCCCGCGAAGTCCAGGGCTCGCAGGGCGTCTACATGATCAACGAACTCGAGTAATCGAGGTCGTTCAAGGGGGTCCCGGCCTTCGGGCCGGTGCCATGAGGGGCGCGAGTATCCGGGGGGGTGCACGCGCCCTTCGTCTATTTCAGGCGCGCTCATCTTGATCGTTGTCGTGATCGTGATCGTTGTCGTGATCGTTGTCGTTGTCGTTGTCGTTCACGAGCCGATCGCTCATCGATCTGCGCGCTCGGCGTTTCGATCACGATTGCGTTCACGACGACGATCACGTCGTGCTTCGTCGGTTTCCGGGCGTTCGAGATCCTCCTGCAAAAGGCCGCGGCATGAATGCGCATGAATGCCGCAGGAACTCCTCGCAGTGGACACCGCTCGGCCCCGACCACACCCTCCGACGCCTCGATGCCTTCCGATCCCTCCCACGTCGCATTGCTCGCCCGCGCGCGCTCGCTCGCGCAGCCGTATCGCGCCGAGCCCGCACTCACGGTCAACGCCGCGACTCTCCGGGTCGTGCGCTTCCAAGGGCACTTCGGGCAATGGCATCGCCACGACGAAGACGAGTGCTACGTCGTGCTCGAAGGTGAACTGCTGGTCGAGATCGAGAACCAGCCCGCCGTTCGCGTAATCGCCGGCGAGGCGTACGTGGTACGCGCCGGCATCGTGCATCGTCCGTTCGCCACGCCGATCGCTTCGGTTCTGCTCGTCACGTGAAGCCGCATGTCTCGTGAACTCTGCCCGCGCTGCGCGCGACCGGTGGTGGTCTGCGTTTGCGCCCACGTGAAACCGATCGAGACCCGCACGCGCATCGTGGTGCTGCAGCATCCGCGCGAACACGACGTCCCGATCAACACGATCCGCCTCGCGCGCCTGGTCCTCCCGTCGATGCGAGTGATCGTCGGCGTCGACTTCGACAACAACCGCGAACTCACGACCGCGCTCGCCGATCCGAGCCATCCCCCCGCGCTCTTGTTTCCCGGGCCGAACGCGCGCGACCTTCGCAGCGCGCCGCCGACCGAGCCGATCACGCTCGTGCTCGTCGACGGGACCTGGTCGCAAGCCGCGCGCCTCGTGCGACGCAACGCGCGTCTGCACGCGCTGCCGCAGATCGCGTTCACGCCGAGCACGCCCAGCAACTACCGCATCCGCCGCGAACCCGACGTGCAGTACGTGGCGAGCATCGAAGCGCTCGCCGAAGTGCTCACGCTCCTCGAGCCACCGGGCTTCGATCCCGATCTGCTCATCGCGCCGTTCCGCGCCATGGTCGACATCCAGCTCGAGTACGCGGCCCGCTTCGCTGGCACGCACTCGCGTCACGCACGCACGACGCGCGCACCTCGGCCGCGTCCCGTGCCCACCGAGTTTCGCGACCGCGCCGCGGACATCGTCCTCGCGTACGGCGAAGCGAACGCCTGGCCCGCGACGACACCCAACGCACCACCACCCGACATCGTGCACTGGGTCGCGATCCGCCCGTCCACCGGCGAGACCTTCGACGCGATCATCGCCCCGCGCCATCCGCTCGCGGTCGGCACGCATCTGCACGTCGACCTGCCGCGCGAAGACCTCGTTGCTGGCGAGTCGTTCGCATCGTTCGCCGCTCGCTGGGCCGCGTTCACGCGCCCGAACGACGTGTTCGTGACGTGGGGGCACTACGCGACCGAAGTGCTCTGGAACGAGGGCATCCAGCTCGCGGCGCGCATCGATCTGCACCGCGCGACGGCGCTCTATCTCGGCGCGAAGACCGGCGTCGTCGATGCGATGCCCGAGCGATTGAACACCCGCGCCGGCGTCCCCTGGAGCCGCGGTCGCGCCGGCCGCCGTCTGGCCGCGATGGCCGCCGTCTACGACGTCCTCGCTTCGTACGCGCGATTGCAGGTGGATGCCGTGAGCGAGAGCTAGCTATTCGCCCGCACGCCCGGTGTATCCTCGCCGAGCGCGGCAACGCGAGAGGTGCGTGTATGCAGGTGACCTTCTGGGGCGTGAGAGGTTCGACGCCTACGCCCGGACAATCGACCGTTCGCTACGGCGGCAACACGGTCTGCACCGAAGTGCAGCTGTCCGACGGGTCGGTCGTCATTCTCGACGCGGGCACCGGCATTCGCGAACTCGGGCTCTCGCTGCAGAAACGCGATCACCGCGGGCCGATGTCACTTCTGCTCTCGCACGTGCACTGGGATCACATTCTCGGGCTCCCGTTCTTCGGCCCGCTCTGGAAGCGCGGCACCGAACTGCAGGTGTATCCGGTCGCCAACGACGAACAGCGCGTGTTCGCGCGACAGCTCGCGATGTTCGACGGCGTGCACTTTCCGGTACGCGCGACGGACATCCCGGCGCGACTCGAGCTCGTCGACAATTACGACGAGGCCTGGACGATCGGCCCCGCGAAGGTCACGCGCATTCCGATGAACCATCCGGGCGGAGCGCAGGGCTTTCGCATCGTCGACTCCGATGGCAGCTCGCTCGTGTACCTCACCGACAACGAGATCACCGACGCGCCGCCGAACGAAAAGCTGGTCGACCGTCTGGCCTCGTTCGCGCGCGACGCCGACATCCTCGTGCACGACGCGCAGTACCTTCGCACCGACATGCCGCTCAAGCGTGGGTGGGGACACTCGGTGATCGACGACGTCTTCCGCCTCGGCGCCCTGTCGCACGCGCGCAAACTCGTGCTCTTCCATCACGACCCCGAGCGCACCGACGACGCACTCGATCGCATCCAGAGCGACGCCGAGGATTGGTTCGCGACCCACGCGCGCGATACGCAGGGAATCGTCGCGCGCGAAGGCATGACACTCGACGCGACCCGCTGACGGACATCATCCAGCGCTCGGTCGTTGACGTATCGAGCGGGTCGGCTCATACCTCGCGCCCGCATGCAGTGCCGCGGAATCACCAAAGACGACTTCGACGAAATCGTCACCGTGATGGATCAATGGTGGGGCGGTCCGGCGGGGATCAAGCCGCTGCCGATCTTCTATTACGAGTGGGGCGATGACGCCCTGATCATGGAAGACAACGGCGTGATGATCGGCTTTCTGCTGGGGTTCGTGACCCAGCGAACCCCGCGCGTCGGCTACGTGCATCTGGTCGGCATCCATCCGCAGCATCGTCGTCGCGGCGTCGGCAAGGCGCTCTACGAAGAGTTCGCCAAACGCGCCGAATCGCAGGGCGCCGGCGCGATCAAAGCCATTACCAGCCCGGGCAACGAGGGGAGCGTCGAGTTCCACCGCGCGCTCGGGTTCCGCATCGAAGACGTCGCCGACTATGCCGGCCCGGGTCGCGCGCGATTCGTGTTCACCCGGCCACTCAACCGACCGCGCAGCAATTGATCCTCGGAAACAGCGCGCGCTATTCTCGGCGCCTCGTGCATCGCATCGTTTTCATCCCAGCGATCGAGCGCACGAATTCCTCCGACTGCGGAGCCCACGAGGGGACGACGGATACCCGATGACTACGACGCCTCATGCCGCCGCTGCCGCCACCGCGCGACAGCGACTCGCCAATGTGCTCGCCACGCTTCAACAGAATCCGAACGTCCCGGCCTCGGTGCTCGAGATCCTCTCGGGCCTCGCACGCGCGATGGGGCCGCTGTTCCAACTCGAACGCGGCAGCGCGGACCTCTCGCTCTTCCAGACCGCGCGCGGCGTGCTCCAGGAAACGCTCGAGAAGATCCAGGTCGCCGACCAGAGTTTTCCGGGCGTCGCCGAAGCAACCGGTGCGGTCGCCGAATCGCTCGGGATGATCTTCAAGGCGATGCGCGATGCGGGACTCGTTCCCGGTGCGTCGCAGCCTCCGCCCGCTTCGGCCTCGGCACCTGCCGCTGCGCCGGTCGCGAATCCGATGCCGATGGTGTCGCAACAGGCCGCTCCGGTTGCGCCCGTCGCGCCTTCGGCGCCCGCGCAGCCGCCGCAGTCGATCCCGTTCCCGCTGCAGAATCCGGCCCCCGTCGCGCAGGCATTTCCGCTGCAACCGAAGGCCCCCGCCGCGAACCCCGCGCCTGCGCCGGCCGCGCATCCGGCCCCTGCCGCTGGTCCGCCGCACAAGCCGTCGACTGCTGGAATGGCCTCGCAACCGAATGCAACGGTGCCGGTCGGTCCGCACGGGTTGCCACGTCTCGAGGGCGAGATCGGCGTGCACTCGGAAACGAACTTCTACACCGACTTCCTCGGTGACATTCGCAGCAACGGAGGGATCTTCGTCGCGACCTTCCACGTGCTCCCGATGGGCGCGCAGTGCGAAGTCGTGCTGACGTTCCCGGGCAATCTCACCGCCGAGTTCCGCGGCACGGTGCGATGGAAGCGCGAGAGCGCGCCGGGTGCGAGCCTCACCTCGAGCCCCGGACTCGGGATCCAGATCACGCAGGCCGACCCGGGCGCGTGGGATCTGATCGAACGGTTCGTGCGCAAGCGCGAGCCGATCATGCACGAGATCTGAGGCGGGTAGTTTTCGCGGCCCGTATCGTTCCGTCGGCGCCGTCAGACGCGTTGACCGACAACTCCCCGCGCGCCAGCCTCGATCTCATGTCGATCGAGCGCAAATACCCGCATGGCCCTCTCGACGAGGGCCGGCTGAATTCATTCGAGAATCGCCTCCCTGCTGGACTGCCCGACGCCTATCGCTCGTTCCTTCTCGAGTTCAATGGCGCGAACTTCCTCGACAGCGAGGACTTCGACGAGGTGCCCGGAGGCACTCGCCTGGGCTGCCTGTTCGGACTTCACGACGGACCCGAGTACGAGCGCCTGGACAGCGCGCATGAAGGGTTCAAACGAGTGCTCCCGGCATCTCTGCTGGTCATCGGAGCGGACCCGTATGGGAACTACTTCGCACTCGAACTCGGCGGCGACCATCGAGGAGCGGTGCTCTTTCTCGATCACGAACGATTGCTCGACCCGTCGTACGCGGGGATGCGGATTGCGACGTCGTTCACTGCGCTGCTCGACCGCGCTGGATCGGACATCGCCGCGATCCCCGAGCCAGCGTCGCTCGAAGAGGCGCTCAGGCAACGCGATGCACGCGGAGTGAAAAAGCTACTCGAGCAAGGTGCCACGGCAGTCGGTTTCGTTCACAGGGCCGTTCACACCGGAAGTCTCGAGATCGTTCGACTGGTCCTGGACCACGGGGGCGATCCGAACGAGCGCGGTGGCATCGGCCGAACCGAGACTCCCTTGTTCACGTGCGCGATGCGAGGGCACGCGGACATCGCCGGGCTACTCATCGATCGCGGCGCTGACCCGAATGCGCGCTGCGGACAGGGGGGTACAGCGATGGAACTCGCAGAGCACAACCCCGCTGTGCTCGCGATTCTCGCGAAGGCGGGTGCCGAACCAACGAACGATCGATTGCGCGCGGCCGTGCGACGAATTCTGCGATGAGCGAAGTCGCCCCTGACGTCAGTCCACGAGACCCGAGCGCGTAGTTCTTGCGACCTTGGATGGGCTCGCGCTGGAACATCCGCGCGAGCCGCGACGTTCGCTCGCAATGCGTTCGATGCGATGGACGTGGGCAACGCGGAACGAGGCATCGGCTGGACGGTCCCTCGATCGCGTCAGCTCCGAACGCCTTCGCGCCAGCGAAGCCGGTCTGACCAAGAGCCTGGACCGGAGGCGCTGATCGCACTTGCGCACGCGAGGCGCCGACGCTCCAGGCGCAGTCAGCGCGCGCGATCAGCGTTGCCGCGTATTCGTCCCCGCGACTCGCTAGACCGGGATGCGATGCCCGAGAAGGTCGACTCGCGAGATGTTCAACTCGAACCGCTCCGCGTCCGCTGGCAGCTCCCGCAGTCCGGCCGACTGCTCGACGAGGACACCGTCGAGCCCCGAGTCTTCGGAGAGCTTCGACGCGATATTCACCGGGTTCCCCGCGATCTCGCGTCCGCCCTTGCTGAGCGGGAACAAGAAGACCTCCCCGCGCGTAACGCCCACGCGAGCCGTGAGTCCCAGACGGCGGTTCGTCAGGACGATCTCTCGCGAGAACGCCACCGCCTGCCGCGGGTCCTCGAACAGCACGATCGCGAGCGAGCCGGTCGACTTCACCATGTCGCCACCGTGCGCATCGCTGATCTTTCGGCACGACAGATCGGCGAGTGACATCTCCGTGAAGGTGTCGAGCAGGAACTCGTGCGCCGGGTGCGCGATCTTCACGAAGGCGACGGTGCGCGTGCTTCGATACTCGGTGAACGCGGCGGTCTCGAGCGCGGTCATCGACGCGCCTCGCAGCTGTCGGAAGAAGGCCGCGTCGAACGGCGTCGGGTACTCCACGTCGTCCCCCGCGCGCGCGGAGAGCGGCCCTGCGTAGTCGGTGATGGACCACAGCGATCCGTGCTCGCGCAGGTCCTCGCGGACTTGTGCGACCGCTCGGATCTCCGCCGGCAGCCGCGGGTACACGGTATCGGACACCACGATCTCACCACCGGCCGTGTCGTCCTCGGCGATGTCCTCGATGAAGTTCGCCTCGAGGCCGAACAACCCGCCCGCGAGCCGGTAGCACTTCGCCGCGTGGATCCCCATCCCGACCTGCACGGTGAGCGAGCGAATCTGTCGCTGCGCGCCGAGCATCTGCTCGACC
>CBIHQZ010000201.1:0-8858 GCA_966212315.1 uncultured Myxococcales bacterium | reverse complement strand
CGCTCCGAACTTCGACGCGATGTGCCATGCGCCTCTGGCGCCGACGAACTCGACGGGCGGTCGTTTTCTTCAACCCGTCGCTGCCCTGGGCCCCCTCGTCTGCTCTCTCTTTCCCCATCGTTCGGCCAGGGCGTTCGCAAGCGTGTCGGATCGGCACGCAATCCTCGCGATCGTCATGGACGCCGGACACCAATCGCGGGGTCGCCGGCTCGTCGGCGCTGGCACATCGCTCGCACTTCTATCGGCACGAAGGCTTCGCAAGCCGAGGAGGATGTGACGATGGACGAGATCATGGAGATGCTCCACGACTACGTAGCGATGTTGGCCCGCATCGGCAACGGTGAGGGTCTTTCGTCGCCGGAGCAGGCTCGCTGGCTCGCGCTCTCGCGCATCCTCCCCGGCACCGGTGCCGCGCCCGAACCGGCGGATGACGATGACGACGACGACGGGATGCCCGTGCAGATCACGGCCCCCGGCGGTTTCGAAGCGGCGCGTCTACTCGCGATCTCTCGCGACGGTATGCGCCTGCATCTGTCGCATCCCCTCCCCGTCGGAGCGCAGACGATCGTCCGCGTGATCGCGCCGAAGAGCGGGCTCGAATACACGTTTCCCTGCATCGTGTCGTGGGCGGATTCCGAGCGTATCGGCCTCGCGTTCGACGGCTCGCCGAGCCGCATGCCACTGAGCAAAGCGCTTCTCGTGGGATGGCGCCGTCCGCTCGATCTCCGCACCGGCTGGGGCGAACGTCAGCCGCTCGGCATCGCGTAGCGCATCACGCGGCGCGCACGGGCGCCGCCACGACGTGGATGTCGCGGGCGGCGCGCTCTACCGCAGGATCTTCAATCGACGCGGCCCCTCGGTGGGCGCGACACCGCCATACGACTTGTTCAATTCGAGCGTCACGCGATCCGAGAGCTTCTCGGCGATCTCGCGAAACGCCTTCGAAACCGTCGACGCAGGCTGCGCTTGTACGACCGGCGTCCCGTTGTCGCCCCACTCGCGCACGCTGCCGTCCATCGGGATCTGACCGAGCAACGGTGCTTGCGCGAACTCTGCCGCCTTCTCGCCGCCGCCCTTGCCGAAGATCTCGTGACGGATGCCCGCGGGATCCACGAAGTAGCTCATGTTCTCGACGACACCGAGGATCGGGATCCCGAGCTTCTGGCACATCGAGATCGACTTGTAGACGTCGATGAGCGCGACTTCCTGCGGCGTCGTCACGACGACCGCGCCCGTTGCTTTCACTTGCTGCGAGAGCGTGAGCGCGACGTCGCCGGTGCCGGGCGGAAGATCGAGAACGAGGTAGTCCAGCTTCCCCCAGTTCACGTCTTTCAAGAACTGCTTGAGCGCGCCGTGCAGCATCGGTCCGCGCCACACCACCGCGGTCTTCGCGTCGTCGAGAAGAAAGCCGATCGACATGATCTTCACGCCGAATCGCTCGAGCGGTTCGATGAGTGTTCCGTCGAGGCTCACCGGTCGGCCCGACACGCCCATCATCGTGGGCACGCTGGGTCCGTAGATGTCGGCGTCGAGAAGTCCGACGCGTGCGCCCGCGCGGTGCAGCGCCATCGTGAGGTTCGCCGCGACGGTGCTCTTGCCGACGCCGCCCTTGCCGGACATCACGAAGATCACGTTCTTCACATCGGGGCACGGGTCTTCGCCCGACACCTGGCGAGTCCGCACGTTCGACGTGAACTCGATCTCGACTTTCGTGGCACCGATCTTCGTGAGCGCATCGCGCGCAGACGACTCGATCGCTTCCTTCGCGGACGACGCCGGCGACATCAGTTCGATGCTCGCGCGCACGATCGTCCCTTCGACGCCGACGTCTTTCACCATCTTGAGCGCACCGAGCGATTGCCCGATCACGGGGTCGGAAATCGCTTCGAGTGTCTGTCGTGCCGTCTCGGTATTCAGCGTCATCGCACCGGTCCACTAAGCTCCATGCCGATTCGCGTCAAGACTGCGCAGCGCGGCGCGAGCGACGTTCCGCGTGCGGAGCGGTTCGGGTATACACGCCCGCCATGGCCGAGCCGCCCGCGCTTTCCGATGCATCCGACGAGTCCGCTGCTCCGTCCGAAGCGGATCTTCCCGCCGCCAGCGCGAGTGTCGATTCCGAGTCCGTCGCCAGCGAATCGTCGCCGACAGCACCCGCGGTCGCACCGTCCCGCAAGGCGCCGCCCGCGAAACGCGTTGCGCTCGCGATCTACGTGGTCTGCACGATCGTGTACGCGATCTTCGCGGGCGATCGACTTCTCACGCACTCGCCCGACAATCACTTCGCGTATCTCGCCAACTCGTACCTGCACGGCACGCTCGAGATTCACTGCCCGCCCGCCGAAGCCGCGCGCAATGTCTGCCCTCCCGGTGGCGGCGGCAACGACTGGGCCCGATACGAAGGCCGTTGGTACGTAGCGTTTCCTTCGCTTCCGGCCGTGGTCTACATGCCGGCGGTCGCGGTCGCGGGACGTGACTTCCGCAATCGCGCATACGACGTGCTCTTCGCAGGCATCGCACCGGCGCTGCTCTACCTCTTGCTCGAACGGCTCTCGCGTGAAGGTCGTTCGCTGCGATCGTGGAAAGAGAACGTCGGATTCGCCGCGCTGTTCGCGTTCGGCACGGTCTATTTCTTCAGCGTCGTACAGGGGTCCGTCTGGTTCACCGCGCACATGATCGCCGCACCACTCGTGGTCGGCTCGATCTGGTTCGGTCTCGATGCGCGCAGACCGCTTGTCGCGGGGCTGCTCCTCGGACTCGCGACTCACGCACGCGCCGACCTTTTGTACGCATCGCCGTGGTTCGTCATCGAAGCGATGCGGGTGTCACGACGCGACGGCAAACCGATGCTCTCGCTCGAAGACGAGTCCGTCTCGGGATGGTTCGCGCGGTTGTTCCGCGGCGCCGACTACCCGAAGGCTATTCGCAAAGCCGCGCTCTTTGCAGCGCCAGTGGCCGTCGCACTCGCGGTCACGCTTCTGCTCAACAAGATCCGCTTCGGTGACAGCAGCGAGGTCGGATATCGCTACCTGCAGATCCGCTGGCGCGATCGCATCGAGCACTGGGGCCTGTTCAACTATCACTACCTCGGACGCAACCTCGGCATCGCGTTGGCCTCGCTTCCGTGGATCACGCGCACGTTCCCGTACGTGATCGTCTCGCTCCACGGACTCGCGCTGTGGGTGACGACGCCGCACTACCTCGAACTGCTGCGACTCCGTCGGCGTACCGGCGATGCCTATTCGCCGTACCTCGCCGTCACTGCGCTGGCCGTCGCGATCTCCGTGATGCTCTATCAGAACAGCGGATGGGTGCAGTTCGGGTTCAGGTTCAGCAACGACTTTGCCGTCTTCCTGATCCTGCTCCTCGCGCTCAACGGCCGCCGGATCGGCAAACTGTGGATCGCCGCATTCGTCGTGGCGGTGGTCGTGAACGCATTCGGCGCCGCGTCGTTCGACCGCGTCTGGCGCATCCGCGGTCAGAACGTGAGCGTGTACGACAACGACAACACGCAAGCCCGCTATTTCCAGCCCGACTGATCACAACCGTCGAGCGGCCTCGGCGAACGCAACAGTTGCTACCCGACCGCACCCCCGAGCGCTACGATCCCTCTCGACGATGCGGATCGTATTCGACGACGTCCATCGCACGCGCGTGAGCCGGACGCCGCTCATCGTGCTGTCGGCCATGGGACTCGCGGCACTGTTCACTGCGATGCGGGTTCCGTCGCTCGAACCGTGGATCGGCCCGCCGCGCCTTCCGATCATCGTGCTCGCGAGTGCGTCGCTGCTGGCCGCGATCGCCGCATGGCAGACCGGACGTCGCGCGAATCGATGGTCCGCGGTCGACGACGTCGCGTGGGTCATCGGACTCGGCGTATTCGGCGCGCTGGCAGGCGCATCGTCGGCGCCGGTCGGATTCGGAACCGTGCTCCATGCAGCCGCGCTCATCGCGCTCGCGTTGCGAGATCCGTCGGCGAGTCTGGTGGTGATCGCATCGGTGACGACCGCGATGGTCCCGGTGCTCCGCGCGTTCCTCCACCCTGCCCCCGCGACGGTCGTTCCGTCGCTCATCGTTGCCGGCATCTGCAGCGCGGCGTTCTCTGCCCTTGCCGCACAGACGCGACGCCTCGCACGTTTGTGGGCCGAACGTGACGCGTGGGCAGCGGCACACGCGCGCGTCCAAGCGGCCGGGGCTCAGTCCTCGACGGTGACTCGCACCGCGCGAGCGAGCGCGACCTCTGCGCAGGCGGGGAGCGACGATACGCGCGCAACCGACGGACCCGAACACGGATGGGACGCGCTCGTCGAACGACTGCGCATCGCGATCACGGGCATGGCCGAGAGCGCGGGCGTGTCGGCGAACGTCGAAGCGGAATTGCGCGGTCTCGCGCCGCCGACGACGAAGATGCGCGCCAATCTCCTGCGCATCGCGCAGGAAGCCATGACGCAGACGATCCGCGTCGCCGAGCCGCGGTCGATCACCGTGTCACTCCGACGTGGCGACGGCGGCATCGTAGTGGAACTCACCGACGACGGATCGCTCGGACAAGAAGCGCGCACGCGTCGGTCGCTCGCACCGTTGCGCGGCCGCATCGCGGCGATGGGCGGAACCGCGGAGATCCGTCGCGGCGAGCACGGTTGGGTCACGCGGATGAAGCTTCCGGCCGATCAACTGAACTGAGCGTCGCGTATCCTCACCGCGAAGGTCGTGCGTGGCGGGCGATGTCGGCCGTGTCGTCCGGGCTCTCGTTCGCAACGATGGAAACACCCTGCGTTGCGATCGCGCGCGCGCCGATGCTGTACTCGCGCGCACTCCGCCAAGGAGCAGAAGGAGCGTTCAGACGCGATGAAGCGATGGGTACTCGGGGTGAGTTGCGCGATGGTCCTCGCGGCATGCGGAGGGAGCGCGTCGGTGAGCAGTTCGGAGAGCACCGAGACGTCGAGCGGCGGAAGCGCCGCCGGCCCCGGCAACAGTGCGAACGCTCCTGGTCACGACCCGAACGGGCCGGGCAACAGTGAGAACGCGCCGGGTCACGACCCGAATGGTCCCGGCAACAGCGAGAACGCACCGGGCCACGACGGCACCGCGCCGGGCAACAGCGCGAACGCCCCCGGTCACGATGCGAGCGGTCCGGGCAACAGCGAGAACGCGCCCGGCCACGATGCAACGCCCGGCAACAGCGCGAACGCACCGGGTCACGACGAAACCGCAGCGAGCGCGGCACCTGCGAGTGCAGCGCCCGCCGGTCACGGACGTCGTCGCGGCGCGCACTGACCATCGGGCGGTGTGACTACGACGCACGCGCGAAGAGAAGGCGCTCGTCGATTCGAAACGAATAGGTCACGAACGCGAACGTTCCACCCTCCGGCGACGGGAACACCCAGCCCCTCACCTGCCTCGCAGCCTCCCGAGCAAGAGCGTTCGTCGACGTCGCGGCCGCGCCCATCACCGATCCATCCGGCCCGATGACGAAGCGAACCGTCGCAATGATCATGCGTGGATGCTCGTTCACCGGGCAGCGAATCTGCGTGGCCTGGCGATTCACCGCGCGCATCACGGCGCTGCGTGGAAGCGCGCCTTCGAACGAGAACGCACGCGGCGTAAGGCAGGCTCGCGTGGGCGGCATGGGCGCGTCGAACCCCGAGGTCCATGCCGACATCGACAAATGCACTCCATCCTCCGGCCAGGGCCACAGATCGCCTTCGGGCCACGCCCACGGCCACGGGACGTCGCTGAGCTGCGATGGCGCGGGGAACGAGCACGATGATCGCGTGCAGACGACGACGCGGTAGTCCGCGACCTGCGGCGGGCGCCGATGGACGAACCGCGCGCGACGTTCGGGTGGAGGAAGTTCCGTTGCAACGCGTGCGAGCAATGCACCGAGCCGTTCTTGCTCGGCGACGCGTGGAAGCGGCTCGATTTGTTCGTCGTCCGTGGGATTCGCTGCCAGTAGGCCGCCGCCGAGCGCAAGCGCCGTGATCACGAGCGAAAGATAGATCGCGCACTTCGCGAGCCGCCGCGGTGGAACGAGCCGTGGTGGCGCGGCGACGATCTCTGCGGTCACGACGATGTCGTTGCGCACGGTCCGATAGACGAGCCCCGGCTCCATCGCGATCGTGAAACTGCCATCGTGCATCGGCTCGACGAGTTGTTCGTCGACGAGCGACTCGAACGACAGCGATCCGTTCGGCCCCTCCACGGCGCTGCGCGGATCAGGCGCGAAAACGAAGCGCGCACGCCCCGCGCGAATCTTCACCGCGCATCCATGCGCCCCGTCCCGCGCGAGATCGAGCCACGGATCGAAGTCATCGTCATGCGAAAGATGCGCGCTGCCGATGAGTGCGTCGTTCCACACGACGTGCACCGCGACTACGGGGCTTCGCGAACGGCCCGTTCTCACGCTCCTCCGACCGCTCGAGCCAGGGTTCGTCGGCGCGATGCGAAGGCGCGCTCCGGTAGACGCCGCCTCGTGATGCGATCGGCATGCGACTCGATCGACATCGCGTCGTCGCAAAGGTTCCCTACGTCGTGGACGCCGGCCCGATCGAGTCGCGCACGGCCGCGAAGTCGACGTGACCGCGCAGTGACGCGAGGTCCTCGTCCGTTTCGAACACCGCTCGATCGTCCCAGCCTGCCTCTACCGCACGACGCAGCCACGCGATCGCATCGTCGGGCCGTCGCGCGCGCGCACACGAACACGCTGCGTTGTACGCATCCACCGGATGTCCGAATGCCGTGAACGCCGCCTCCGCGACACGCTCGGCGTCCTCGTACTTCCCCGCATAGAACAGCTTCGCGTCGATCACTTGCATCGCCTGCACGCCGATCGCCGCCACCTCGCGCACGGCGACGTCCGCTGCCGCGGCATACTCGCGCGCACCGATCAGCGCGATCGCGAGCGCACGCACCACCGTGCCGTCGTTCCCCTCGCGCAATCGCACCTGCATCGATGCGACAGCTTCCTCCGCACGTTCGTTCGCGAGGTAGATCTCCGTCTCGAGCATCGGCGGCGCGCGCCATCCGGTCGGCATGTTCGCAAGTGCTTCGAGCGCCCGCTCCGCGTTCCCGCGCCGCATCTCGATGTCCGCGACGCAGAGCACAGCCCGCGCTTTTCCGGCGACCGTGCGCACGCGTCTCTGCAACGAGGCAGCTCGCTCGAGCGCTTCGTCGAGTTCACCGCGAGCAACGGTCTCGTAGGCCGCACGAAAATCCCCGTCGAGTCGCTCGTCGGCGCGTTCGCCCATCCACGTGGACAGCGTCTTCCAATGACTCGCGCCGAGCCACAGGAGCATGAACGCTGCCCACGAGTACCCGCGCGCGAACGCGAGTGCACCGAGCGCCGCGATCACCACGAGCGAGATGATCGCGACGTGCGCCGGCGATTTCTTACCGCGAAGCTTTTCGACCACTGCCTGCATCGCGAGCCCGAGCACCGGGAGATAATTGAGCAGGCCGTAGCCGCAGTTCACCCACACGAAGTCGTCGATCGCGGCGGCGGCGATGGGGGGCACATCCACATCGCGCAACGCGTGACGCGCGAGCATGGCGATCAACCCTGCGCACACGCCGATTGTCGGCCCGGAGAGCACGAATCCGAGCGTCTGCGCGAAGCTCAATGCGCCGCTCCCCTCGACGTGCGTGGTGCCGCCCATCGTGTGCAATTCGATGCGCGGACGAAGCCCGAAGCGCCGCGCGGCGAGTGCGTGTCCCATCTCGTGGAGCAGCACGCTCACGAACACGACCGCGACCCACACGACGACGAGTTCGTACCGTCGCCCTGCCCATCCGAGCAGGAGCGAGATCATCCAGAACGAGGGTTTGATGGCGACCTCGATCCCGCCGAGACGGAACCGGATCACGCCCTGCTCGCCGCTCGCGTCGCTCATCGATTCACGCGACGCACGTTCACCAGTTACGACCCTTGCTGACCCTGATTGCCCTGCGCATTGCGTCGCGCACGCTCTTCGATGCGCGTGCGAACCAGCGCATCACGCGTGTCAGCCTGCTGCCGCTGATGGAGCGCTTCGATCCGCGCCCGCGCGGTCGCCGCCGTCGCGAGCGTCGGATGCGCCTCGGCGAACCCGAGATAGTCCTGCCACGCGGCGAGCGACTGTTCGACGTTGCCCATTGCTTCGTAGGTATTCGCGATGGCTTGCAGTGCGCGGGTGCGATTGAGCGCATCGTCCGCGGCCGTGCAGTACGAGATCGCCTCGCGGAATGCCGTGATCGCGGCCTCGCGTTCGTTGCGCGCCGCGAGGGTGTATCCGATGTTCAACGTCGCTTCGACGCGCTGGTCGGCATTTCCCTGCGCCTCGCGAAATGCCGCGAGCGCTTCGTCGTAACGGTGCGCGACGTATGCCTGCTGACCGCGCACGATCGCGAGACGCGCGGGCGTCGCCGCATGACCCGGCGTGGGCGCGGCGCTCGAACCGGTGCGGGCCGTGCTCGACGCGGACGTCGCAGTTCGTGCCTGCGCGATTGCAGACCCGGTCGATGCGGTGACGAACAGAGCGAGGCTCACGGGCGCGAGGAAACGCATTCGGTGAGTACACAACGCCGCGCGGGGCGAGAGCAAGCGGGCGCTGCTCGTCGGTGCATTCCCTACGGCTCGATCGCCATCCCTGCTTGTGCGGCGCTCGCAGCCGGTGCTGCCGCGTTCACAGCGCCTGCACTCGCCGGCGCACCCGCGGGCGGCTCGCTCCCCGGCATCTGACCGGCGCGATACAGGTAGTAATACCGAAGGACCTGCCGCACGTAGTGCTGCGTCTCGTCGTAGGGCGGAACGCCCGCATAACGAACCACCGCGTTCGGCCCGGCGTTGTACGCCGCGATCGTCAGCACCAGGTCGCCATTGAACA
>CBIHQZ010000200.1:0-8878 GCA_966212315.1 uncultured Myxococcales bacterium | reverse complement strand
CTGGCGACACGCGCGCTCGCCCGTCCCGAACGCGTGCTCGCGGTGCTCGCGGAACTCGCGCCGATGGGGAGCGTCGGGCCCGTCGAGTCGAACGAAGTGCGCATGGTGCTCGAGCCGCGACTGGGCACCTTGGTGCGCCCGCCCGAGGGGCCGCGTTACGGCGCGGTGTACGTCGGCTCCGCGGACGAAGTGCGCGGGATGGCGTTCGATGTCGTGTTCGTTCCCGCCCTCGCGGAGAAACTGTTTCCGCTCAAGGTCAGCGAAGACCCGATCCTGCCCGATGCGATTCGCGCGGGATTCGAATCGCTCGCGACCAATCGCGATCGCACCGCCGCCGAGCGTCTCGCGCTGCGACTCGCAGTGGGCGCCGCGCGCACGCGGGTGGTGATCTCGTACCCGCGCATCGACGTCGAGCAATCACGCCCGCGCACGCCGTCGTTCTACGGACTCGAAGTGCTGCGCGCCGCGGAAGGGGCACTCCCCGGGCTCGAAGAACTCGCACAGCGCGCGCACGCCGCGCGTGGATCGCGACTCGCGTGGCCCGCGCCGAGTGATCCGATGGAAGCGATCGACGACGCCGAGCACGACCTGGCGCTGCTCGATCGCGCCCTCAAGCTTCCCGAAGATCAGACCGGCGGCGCAGCGCGCTATCTGCTCGAGGCGAATCCGCATCTCGCCCGCGCACTGCGAGCGCGACGCGCGCGCTGGTCGAAGCAGTGGGAGCCGGCCGACGGGCTGGTCGAACCCGCGGAATCCGCGCTCGAGGCGCTCGCCGCGCATGCACTCGATCGGCGTTCGTACTCCGCGACCGCGCTTCAGAACTACTCGGCGTGTCCGTATCGATTCCTGCTGCAAGCGGTGCATCGACTCGCGCCGCGTGAAGAGCCCGAACCGATCGAGGAACTCGATGCGCTCCAACGCGGATCGCTGGTACACGAGACCTTGTTCGAACTGCTCTCGACGCTGCGCGAGAAAGATCTTCTCCCCATCGGCGCGAAGAACCTCCCCGAGGCGCGGCGCCATCTCGAGATCGCGCTCGACCGCGTGGTGAACCGATTTCGCGACGACCTCGCGCCTGCCATCGACCGCGTATGGGACGACGCCGTTGCGGGCATCCGCGCGGACCTGCGCGAATGGCTGCGTCGCGCGAGCACCGATTCGACGTGGATTCCGGCGTATTTCGAACTCGCGTTCGGATTGAACGACGACAGCGATCGCGACGTGAACAGCACCAAGGAGCCCGTTCCGCTCGATTGCGGGATCCGGCTGCGCGGCTCGATCGACCTCGTCGAGAAGACCCTCACCGGGCACCTGCGCGCGACCGATCACAAGACAGGACGCGTGCGGGTCGAGCCCGGTTCGATCATCGCGGGCGGCAAGGCGCTGCAACCGGTGCTCTATTCACTGGCGCTCGAGAAACTCCTGCCGTCGATGCCCGTCGACGCAGGGCGTCTCTATTACTGCACATCGGCCGGCAACTTCACCGGCGTCGAAATCCCTCTCACGCCCGCTGCGCGTGAAGCCGCGCAGACGGTCGCGGACGCGGTGGGCGGCGCGATCGCGAGTGGTTTTCTGCCCGCCGCGCCCGGACCGCGCGAGTGCGAATACTGCGACTACCGGCCCATCTGCGGCCCGCACGAGGAACGACGCACCGGTCGCAAACCGTCCGCGCAACTCGTGCTGCTCAATCGACTGCGGAGGACGCCGTGAAGACACTGCCCGACGCCGAAGCCCGGCGCGCGATTCGCGAAGACCTGCACACCACACTCGTCGTCGAAGCGGCGGCGGGAACGGGGAAGACCACCGAACTCGTGCAGCGCATTCTCGCGTTGCTGCTCACCGGCACGACCACGCTCTCGCGCATCGTCGCGGTGACGTTCACCGAGAAGGCCGCCGGCGAGATGAAGCTGCGGCTGCGCACCGAGATCGAACGCGCGCGCACTGCGGCGGCAACGACGCCGGAGCAACGCACACGACTCGACGGTGCGCTCGAGGAACTCGAAGCCGCGCACATCGGAACGATTCACGGCTTCTGTGCGGAGATCCTGCGGCACCGCCCGGTGGAAGCGCGGGTCGATCCGCTCTTCGAGACGCTCGACGAAGAAGCGCGCGATCGCCTGTTCGAAGAGGCATTCGAGCGCTGGTTCCAACAGACCCTCGCCGCGCCGCCCGAAGGCGTCCGGCGCGTGCTTCGTCGTCGCAGCGGCGATCGTGACAGCGGCCCGAAGGACGTGCTGCGCCGGGCGGGACTCGGTCTCGTGGATCAGCGCGACTTCCGCGCGGGATGGCGGCGCGATCCGTTCGACCGCGATGCGGCGATCGACGCGCTCGTCACGCGATTGCGCGAGGCCGCAGCGATGAACAAACGCATCGGCACGAGCGAGACGTGGATCGCCAAGAGCCTTCAGGAGATCAACCATTTCGTCGACGAACTCGACCATCGCGAAGATGTGCGCGGCCGTGATCTCGACGGGCTCGAGCGCGATCTGCGCGTGTTCGCGCGCGCGAAGCATTGGAACTGGAAGGGCGGTCCGAACGCGCTCGGTGGCGGTGTGACTCGACCCGCGGCGATCGCACTGCGCGACGGGATCAAGAGCGAACTCGATCTCTTGCTCGAACGTTCGGACGCCGATCTCGCCGCGTGTCTCTACGCCGATCTCTCGCCGCTCGTCGATGCGTACGAGGATCTCAAGCGACGCGCCGGCAAACTCGACTTCCTCGATCTACTCGCGGTCACCCGCGATCTGGTGCGCGACGACGACGCGGTGCGAGTCGAACTGCAAGCGCGCTACACGCACCTGCTCGTCGACGAGTTCCAGGACACCGACCCGCTGCAAGCCGACATCCTGTTGTTGCTCGCATCGAACGATCCCGCCCAGCGCGATTCGCAGCGCGCCACACCGGTGCCCGGCAAGCTCTTCATCGTCGGCGATCCGAAGCAATCGATCTACCGATTCCGTCGCGCCGACGTCGCGCTCTACGAAGCGATCAAGCGGCGGCTCGTCGCGAGCGGCGCACGCAACGTCCATCTCACCACCAGCTTCCGCAGCGTCCCCGCGATCCAGCATGCGGTGAACGCGGGGTTCGATCCGGTGATGAAGGGCAACGCCGATGGCAGCCAGGCCGAATACGTCGCGCTCCAGGCGTTTCGCGAGGATCACGCGACGCAGCCGGGCGTCGTCGTGCTCCCGGTGCCGCGCCCGTATTCACCGTGGGGACGAGTGACGAACTACTCGATCGATCAGTCGTACCCGGATGCGGTGGGCGCCTACGTCGACTGGTTGATCCATCGATCGGGATGGACCGTGAGCGCCGGCGGCGACAAGCGAGTGCCGATCGAAGCGCGACACGTGTGCCTGCTCTTTCGCCGATTCGTGGCGTGGCGCGACGATGCGACGCGGCCGTACGTGCGTGCACTCGAAGCGCGGCGCGTTCCGCACGTACTGGTGGGTGGTCGATCGTTCCACGCGCGTGAAGAAGTGCTCGCGCTCCGCAACGTCGCCAATGCACTCGAGTGGCCCGACGACGAGTTCAGTGTCTTCGCTGCGCTGCGGGGTCCGTTCTTCGCGCTCGGTGACGACGCGCTGCTCGCGTGGCGCGCGCAGCAGGGCGGGCTTCATCCGTTGCGCCGTATCGACGCGACGAAACTCGACGATCTCACCCGCCCCGTCGGCGAAGCGCTCGAGATCCTGGCGCGGCTCCACGCGGGCCGGAACACACGCCCGATCGCGGACACACTCGGACGTTTCCTCGAAGCGACCCGTGCATTCGCGGGGGTTGCCATCTGGCCGAGCGGCGAACAGGCGCTCGCGAACGTGTCACGCGTGCTCGATCAGGCGCGCCGCTTCGAAGCAGCGGGGGCGACATCGTTCCGCGCGTTCGTGCGGCGATTGGAAGACGAGAGCGATCGCAACGCCGCAGGCGAAGCGCCGGTCGTCGAAGAGGGCACCGACGGCGTGCGCTTGATGACGGTGCACCGCGCCAAGGGACTCGAGTTCCCGGTGGTGATCCTCGTCGATCCGACCTGCCCTTCGTCGTCCGACGAACCGTCGCGCTACATCGACGCGACGCGCGGGCTGTGGGCGCGACCGCTCGCGGGATGTTCGCCGGTCGAACTGCTCGAGCATCGCGACGAAGTGCTGCGGCACGACGCGGAGGAATCGATCCGTCTCACGTACGTCGCCGCCACGCGCGCCAAGGATCTGCTCGTCGTTCCGGCGGTCGGTGACGAAGCGCTGCCCGGCTGGCTCGAGGTGCTCAACCCCGCGATCTATCCCGAGCCCGGCGCGTGGCGTGAATCGACGAAGAGCCCGGCGTGTCCTCCCTTCGGCGACGATTCGGTCAAGGAGCGCAGCGCGGAGGCGAAGACGAACACCGAGAACTCGGTGCGCCCGGGACTGGTTCACCCGATGGCGGGAGCACACACCGTCACGTGGTGGGATCCGTCGGTGCTCGAACTCGATCGCGAACTGATCACGGGGCTGCGGCAGACACGACTGCTTCGCGAAGACGATGCCGAGGGTGTTGCGCGCGGTGAACGCGAGCATGCGCAGTGGCGCGAACAACGGGCGCGCGCGATCGATGCGGGACGTCGCGAGTCGATGCGCGTGATGACGGTGAGTCAGCTTCGCAAGATGCCCACCAGCGATCCTCGCGACGCGGCCATCACGATCGAACACACCGCGGCTTCACGCGAGAGCGGCCGTCTCGGCAAACGATTCGGCGCGTTGGTGCACAAGATCCTCGCGACGATCGACCTCGATGCGAACCAGGCCACGGTGCGAGCACTCGCCGAAGCGAATGCACGCGCGATGGGCGCCCCCGCGCGCGAAGTGGATTATGCGGTCGAACGCGTGTGCGCGGCCCTCGCGCATCCCATTCTCGTGAATGCCCGCAGCGTCGCCGCGGAACACCGACGGCGCGAATGTGATCTCTCGCTCGTGCTCGACGACGGCACGCGGGTGGAAGGTTCACTCGACCTCGCATATCGCGACGGCGCCGCGGGTGCGCCGTGGCTCGTCGTGGAGTTCAAGACCGACCTCGAAGCCATCTCGCCCGCGGTGGAGGCACAACACGCGGTGCAACTCGGGCTGTATCGCCGCGCGGTCGAACAGGCGACCGGCGAGGGTGCCCGCGCGATTCTTCTCGGCGTGTGAGGCGGCAGCCGACCGTTTAGATTCTGTGGCTACAGCTGCAATCGAAGGAGACCTCGTGGACATCGAACATCGCAAGTCGGAATCGGGTGGCGCGTTCGTCGTGGAAGAACGCGGCGAGCAACTCGCCGAGATGACGTATTCGCGCGTGGGCAACCGCATCGTGATCGATCACACCAAGGTGTCATCGAAGCTCGAAGGGCGTGGCGTCGGTCGCAAACTGGTGACCGAAGCCGTGAAGTGGGCGCGCGCGGACAAGCTCGAGATCGAGCCGGTGTGCTCGTTCGCGCGAGCGCTGTTCGACCGCACACCCGATTTCAGCGACGTGCGCGCGAAGTGAGAGATTCGCTGTCGGATCGTCACGCGCCCGCGCATTCCTCGGGCGGCACCAGCGGACCGTTGCACACCGTGCGCTGAGTCCAGATCGGCGCGCCCCCGTCGTGGGCCGCTCTGCATTCGAGGCCGAGACACACATCCGGATCGCACACGAGGCCAGGCGAATCGCACGGCGCGCCGTACGGATACGGACGTGCCCGCGGGCATCCGTTCGCGAGCAGCCCGGACTCGCCGCGCTGCTGGATCGCGCCCTCGGGACGCGAGACGAACTCTGCATCGCCGCCGTCGGGGTCGTACGGATAGACCGCGCTCGCGCATCCGGCCGCGCCGCTCAAAGCCGACACGAGTGCGAGACCGCGCGCGACGCGGAGATAGTGCGGAATCGGATCGTTCATCGGGACCCTCGGTTCAATCGCGACTGTGACATTCGTGGCGTGATCCTGAGCATCGCGCCGGGGCTCGCGGCACAACGACGGCCGCGCGCGAGATGGGAGCACGCGATATGCCAGCCGCGAGTCATCGAGGTCGCCGCACTGGCGAAAACGCACCGAGGGCTTGACCATAGTTAACCTGTCGGTTACTTAACCAACAGGTGTAATACGAATGCCGACCGATACGCTCAGCACCACGTTCGCAGCGCTCGCCGATCCGACCCGCCGCGCCATCCTCGCGCGACTCGCGACGGGTGAAGTGTCGGTCACGGAACTCGCCGCGCCCTTCGACATGAGCCTCCCAGCCGTGTCGAAGCATCTGAAGGTGCTCGAGAACGCCGGACTGGTCTCGCGCGGACGCGACGCGCAATGGCGCCCGTGCCGGCTCGAGGCGAAGGCCCTCCGCGACGCGACCTACTGGCTCGATCGATATCGGGTGCTGTGGGACGAGCGACTCGATCGCCTCGAGTCGTATCTGCACGAGTTGCAACGCGCACCGCAGAAGAAGCCGCTGAAGAAATCCAATCGCAAGAAGTGATCGACCCTCGACCCGGAGCAACGACGATGAACACGAATCAGCACGATGCACAGAACTCCACTTCCGCCCGCGAGATCGTGGCGACCCGACTGCTCGACGCGCCGCGCGAGCTGGTGTTCGACGTGTGGACCGACCCGAAGCACATCGACAAGTGGTGGGGGCCGAACGGCTTCTCGAATGCGACGAGTGAGATGGCCGCGAAGCCCGGTGGCGTGTGGCGCTTCACGATGACGCACGCGAAGTACGGGACCTTCCAGAACCAGATCGTGTTTCACGAAGTGGTGCGTCCGGAGCGGCTCGTCTACACGCACGGCTCCGGCGGCGCGGACGACACACCCGACTTCGACGTGACGGTCACGTTCGCGGACGAAGGCGGCAAGACGCGGCTGACGATGCGATCGTTGTTCGTGTCGCCGGCCGAAGTCGAACGCGTGAAGAAGTTCGGCGCTGTCGAAGGCGGACAGCAGACGCTCGCGAAACTCGCGCAGTACCTCGAGTCCGTGGCTGCAGCGCACTGAACCGCTCGCTGTCGCGAGTCAGTGAACGCGCGCTGGGGCCGACAACGGCGCGCGTGCCGTCGCATCCGAGTTCGACACGGAGACGCGACGATGAAAGCCACCGATCTGCTCGAGAGTCACCACAAGGAAGTAAAGAAGCTCTTCAACGCGCTCGAGAAATCCGACGACCGGCGCGAACGGCGAAAGCTCCTGACGACGATCGCCAGCAAGCTCGCCGCACACATGGTGATCGAGCAGGAGATCTTCTATCCCGCGTTCGCCAAGCGTCTCGGCGACAAGGACATGGACATCGTCGCCGAGGCGTTCGAAGAACACGGCGTCGCATCGCTGCAGCTCACGCGCGTGCTCGAGTCGAAAGCCGGCGACGTGACCTTCAAGGCCAAGGCGAAGGTGCTGCAGGAACTCATCGAGCACCACATCGAAGAAGAAGAAGGCGAGATGTTCCGGAAGGCGCGTCGCGCGTTCGACGCGTCGGAACTCGAGGAACTCGGCGAGCAGATGGAAGCGCGATTCGAGAGCCAGCTCGAAGAGGGCTATGCCGAAGTCCTCGCGGAGCCGCCGCCGGATGCGCGCGATGCGATGGCGATTGCCTCACGGGGTGCGACGCGCACGTCGAAGACTACGCGCGCCGCGGCGAAGAAGCCGGGTGGTCGTCGCACCAAGCGGTGACGCGTCGACTACCCTCTGCGATGCCCCGCTCGACGCGTGCGCCTCGCACTCGCGAACACCAACGCCGCGAGTGCGATTGCGCCGATCGGCACGCCCGACCGCGAACGTCCCGGTACCGCACAACCGCAACTCGACGTCGTTACGCGCCCACCGCCATCGGCGCTCACGTCCAGTGCCGCGTCGCGGGAGCCATCGGCCATCGCATCGCTCGATGCATCCACGGCCAATACGTCACCGGTCTCAGCCGCGTCGTCGCGGCGCGCATCTGCCGAAGCATCCGGCGCGCCCGAGTCCGGCGTCCCCGCATCCGGCATCGGCGGAATGTCGACACACTCGCCGGCCGAGCACATCTGCCCGTGCGGACACGTTGCGCCCGCACATGCATCGACGCACGCGCCCGCGCGGCATACCTGGCTCGCGCCGCACGTCAGGGTCTCGCAGCCAGAGTCGACGCAGAGCCCACTCGCGTCCTGACACGCCGTTCCAGTTCCGCAGGGTTGGCAGTTGCATGACGGAATGCACACACCTCGCGCACATGCCGTCCCCGTCGCGCAGGTGATCCCCGCGCACGGATCGACACATCGACCACCGTGGCATTCCTGCGAGCCCGGACAGACGACGCCGTCGCAGGCGCCGCGGCACGTTCCCGCGACGCATGTCTGTTCGCTCGGGCACGTCACCGTTGCGCACGGCGTTTCGACGCACGTCCCTCGCGTGGTGCACGTCTCGCCGGCGAAACAACTGCCTTCGACGCACGCCGGTACGCAGTTGCCGTTGTCGCAGACCTCGCCCGCTGAGCAGAGTGACGAACCGTCGTCGATCGTACCGTTGCAGTCGTCGTCGAGTCCGTTGCAGCTCTCCGCGCGCGGCGTTACGACCGCGTGGCACGTCACGCCGCTTGCCGAACACTCGGTGAGACCGTGGCCGCAGATACCGGGCATGCCGGTGTCACACGGTTGATTGCCGCCGTCGCACGAGAGCCCCTCGAAGAAGAACACGTCGTCGTTGAAGTCGCCGTCGTTGTTGAAGCTGCCCGGGGCCGCGCCGACATTGCCGTCCTCGAAAGCCACGTAGAACGAATTCGGCGTCACGCGCGACGGGTACACCACCGCGGTGGCCCATGGGCCCGGTACAGGACACGAGGCGCACGACGGGTTCCAGCGCTGCTCGGAGTAATGCGTCTGTGAGCCGACGAGCGCGAACCCGACGAGCCCGCCGCGATACGCCGTGTCA
>CBIHQZ010000199.1:0-8894 GCA_966212315.1 uncultured Myxococcales bacterium | reverse complement strand
GCCGGACGCCGCGTGCTGCTGCTCGAGCGCGAACTCTTTCCGCGCGAGCACATCGGCGAATCGCTCCTCCCCGGGGTGCTCCCGTATCTCGATGCGCTCGGTGCGCGCGAGAAGGTCGAAGCCGCCGGGTTCGAACGCAAAGAAGGGCAGACCTTCATCTGGGGTCAGGATCGCAAGCCGTGGCAGCTCGACTTCCGCGAACTCGATCAGCACCCGTACGCGTACTTCGTCGACCGTGCGAAGTTCGATCATCTCCTGCTCGATCACGCGGCCTCGTGCGGCGCGAGCGTTCGACAGCAAGCGTCGGTGACGCGTGTGATGTTCGAAAAGGGTCGCGCGACCGGCGTGATCTACACCGATGCAGAAGGCGCATCGCACACTGCGACCGCGGCGTTCGTCGTCGATGCATCGGGGCAGTCGGCCCTCGTCGCACGCGGTGCGAATCTGCGGCGAAACGTCCGCGGACTGAAGAATCTGGCGTTCTGGTCGTACTGGCAGAACGCCGAGCGGCTCCCCGGCAATCAGCGCGCGCACATCCTCACGGTATCCATCGATGACGGCTGGATCTGGGCGATTCCGCTGGAGGGGCGGATGAGCGTCGGGATCGTGACGTCGTCATCGGCGACGAAAGCGGCCCGTGAATCACTCGGCGCGGAACGCTGGTACCTCGAGACGCTGAAGTCCGTGGAGCCCGTGTGGGCACTCTTGAAGAACGCCGAGCGCTCGGCGCCGGTCACCGGTGCTCGCGACTGGTCGTATCGCGCACGACGGTTCAGCGGCCCCGGCGTGCTTCTCGCGGGCGATTCCGCGTGTTTCATCGACCCGATCCTGTCGACCGGCGTGCACCTCGCGATGAGCGCTGGCTATTGGGCCGCGGCGTGCGTGCACAGTTCACTGCTCGAACCGAAACACGAAGGCCTCTTTCGCCGCTTCTACGACGAGACCTACGCAACGCAGTACCGCGAGCTGCTCGCGCAGGTGAAAGCGTTCTACCGGGCCGAGGTGTCGCAACAGTCGGTGTACTGGACGTCGAAGCGAGTGCTGCGCACCGGCGGAGCGATCGCACCGAGTCTCGCGTTCCTGTTCATCACCGCCGGTCTGCTCCGCAACGCTGCGACCGACGAGCCCGCGGATCCCGCGGCGCAGGCGCGCACGGAACTGGGTGCGCGCGTTCCGTCGTTCAAGGCCGCCGATCTCGCGCCGCCGCGTAGTCGCGCGCGCACGGTGTCGCCGCCGATGGTGTGGCGCGTCGGACCCGCTGGAAAACCGTCCCTGGTCACGGTGCGCGAGAATGGACTGAAGCTCGAGATCGCACGCTACGAGCCGCGGGGGCCGCTCGATCGTCCGCGCGATTCGTTCTTCGCGGTGGAATTGCACGACGCCGCGCGTGCGCCCATCGGGCTCGCGACCTTTGAAGAGAGCGCGGGCAAGACACCGTCGCTCGCGTCGAAATTCCTGCCGTATCCCGTGCGGCCGCACGATGGGGCGATGACGCGCGCGATCGAGTCGGCACTCGCGAAGGCCGCGAACGATTGCGTGGTCCCCTCGCCGTGGACCTTCGCGTCGGCACGTCGTGCGATGCGGGCGTGGCTGCGCCGACCGAATGTGTTCCCCGCGGGAATCGAAGTCGCACGCTCGCGCGAACTGCGCGGCGGCGGCGTCGCGGAGCCCGCACTCAGCGCGGTATTCGAAGCCACCGTCGGAGATGCCCCGATCACGCGCGTGTACTTCCAACTCGAAGCCCGCGTACCGGTCGAACTCTCGGACGTCCCGATCCTCCGCACGCACTACCTCGATGTCTGGGTGAGCCCCGACCGCATGCGCGACGGCCGCGCACTGCGCGAATGGGCCCCCGTCGCGAAGTTGCTCGACGACGTGACGGCGACACTGTGGCGCGCGCTGCTCGACGCAACGTCGCGAAGCGATGCGTTCCGGATCGCCGAGAAAACCCTCGAATCCGACGCGGTGCACAGCGACGCGTTCGAGCTTCTCGCGTGCGGCCGTCTCGGCGCCCTCGCGCCGGCCGACACCCGGGCGTGACCGAAGGCGTGCACGCGCGCGACGTTCTTGCCGCGTGCGGACCGTGCGCGTAAGTTCGCGACCATTCGGCTCGGGTACTTCCGTCGCAATCAGCGCGGATCCGTTCACCCGGCACAGCGCGAGGCATGCTCGATGAATCGTGGAGTCGTCATAGGCGTCGGTCTGGCAGGCGTCGTCCTCGTGGCCATCATCGCGTTCGTGCTCACGCGGCACGGCAATGCGCCCGGCACCACGCCCACGGCGAACACCGCCGACGCAGCGTCGTCGAACGAACTCCCGCCCACGCCGCCCGATCCGACTGCGCCGCCTGCGAGTGCGGTCGGCGGACTCGCGCAGCAGCTGTGCGAACGCGTCCGTGCGAACGATCGTCCCGGTGTTCTCGCCCTCATGGGACCGCGCTGGAGCGAGGGTGTTCCGATGGAGGAACTCAGCGCGCAGTGCGCGCGCGTGGGCTCGCAGCCGCTGGCCGATGGCGAGTACGGAACGGCAACCGCGATGTTCGGCGACGAAGCGGTGCAGCGCTGGGCGACGCGCTCCGGGCTCGAACCGCACTGCTGGGGACTGCGCCTGCCGGCCGGTCGCATCATGGCGTGCCGCAATGCTGGCGGCGAATACCGCATCGCCGCGATCGACTTCAACGAACCGGTCGACGCACAAGTCGCGCCGAATCCGTATCCCGACGATGGCGCCAGGGCGCGCCCGTGGGACGCCTTCACCGCGCCGCCGCCGGAAGACGTGCATCTGCCGAACTGATCGCGTACGCGCGGGCGGGACGCTCCGAGAACGTCATTCGATGGGCTCCCAAGCAACCGCCGCGTGCGTGATGGCGCCGGACGAGACCCAAATCGGCCGGACAGACGGAATTTGAAATTCCAAGGTCTCGGCCCACCCGCCGAAACCGGGGCTACACTGGTTCCGCGAGATGGCCCCCACATGGCATCACCGACTTCGATGCTTTGTGACGCTGCTGATCGCATGGCTCGCTGCCTGCCACGCGAACCCGGGCGGCACTGACGTCGCGCGGGCGAGCGACGCGACAGACATTGCGCCCGACTCCATCGAGTCGGACTCACCGGTGGACGCGCCACGTACCGATGCGGTGCAACCCGATGCATCCATTTCACTTCACTGCCCTGACCCTTCACAACTCGGGCAAGCCCCACTACGCCGGCTTTCGAACCGCGAGTACTCGGCCTCGATTCGCGCGGTGCTCGGCGACGACACGGACGTCATCACGCGCTTCCAGTTTCCACTCGAGCCTCGCGTGAACGGGTTCGAAGACACCTCGGTTGCATCCGCGATCACCGCACCATCGCTGAGCCTCTATGCCGACGCGGCCGCCTTCCTCGTCGACCGGCTGTCCACGGACCGCGCACGACGCGCGACCGTCATCGGATGCAATCCCGGCGGATGGGCACGATCGGCGTGCGTGAGCGCCTTCGTGCGCCGCGAAGGACGTCGATTGCTCCGACGCCCACTGCGCGAGTCAGAAATCGCTCGATGGGAAGCCCTCGCCCACTCGCTCGACGCGGATCCGGACCCCTATGCAGGACCGCTTCGTGCCCTCGAGGCGATGCTCGTCTCGCCCTCGTTCCTCTTCCGTCTCGAACCCGGTCATGCGATTCCCGGCTGCGCCGGCGTTCGACGGCTCGATGGCTTCGAGATCGCGACGCGGCTCTCGTTCCTGCTGCTCGGCGAGCCCCCCGACGATCACCTGCTCGACTTGGCGGCCTCGGGTGCGCTGGACTCACCCGATCGTCTCGAGCAGTTCGCGTCGACGATGCTCGCGGATCCTCGCGCGCGCGAGGCCGTGTGGCGCTTCTTCAGCGGATGGCTGCGCACCGACGAACTCGCGTTCCGCAGCGGTGACCCCGAAGGCCCATGGACCAACGAGCTGCGTGACGCGATGGTCATGGAGGTTCGTCGAGTGGTGGACAGCTTCGTCTGGACCGACGGCACCGACCTCCTCGACATCATCGACACGCGTCGCACCTACGTGAACGACGTGCTCGCTCGCCACTACGGTCTCGCGACGATCCCGCCAGCCGGCGAATGGACCGCGATCGATTGGGATGCGTCGAGTGAACGGGCTGGCGTGCTCACGCAGGGCTCGCTTCTCATGGCCACCGCGCCTGCGAGCGGAACGCAGTTCGCAGGATCCGCGATTCGACGCGGGCTGTTCGTTCGCCAGGCGCTTCTCTGCGAGACGATTCCGCCGCCCCCCCCAGACGCGATCGTTAACCCGGGTGTCCCGATGGGCAGCGAACGTGACCGCCTCGCAGCGCACTCCGCGAGCCCGCGCTGCGCCACTTGCCACACGCGTCTCGATCCGGTGGGCTTCGGGCTCGAGCGTTTCACCGAGATGGGACTGATTCGCAATCGCGGAGACGACGGCTCGATTCTCACGGGCGACGGCAATCTCGAAGGGTTCGATCCGCCCGCATTCCACGGCTCGGTCGAACTCGCGACACGGCTTCGCGCTGCTCCGGCGCTCGCGCCATGCGTCGCGCGCCAGTGGTACCGATGGACCGAGGATGCGATCACATCGCTCGCGGGCGCATTCGAAGCATCTCACCACTCGTTCCGCGCATTGATTCTCGCGAGCGTCCGATCCGCCGCGTTTCGATTGCGTGCGATCCCGCCATCCGTGGAGTCCGGACCATGAAGCGCGTGCGTCTCGATCGCCGAACATTCTTGCGCGGTGCCGGTGCCGCCGTTGCGCTGCCGCTGCTCGAAGCGATGCTGCCGTCGGACCGGCCCGGTCTGCTGCACGGAATCGCGCGCGCCGATGGCGTCCCACCGCCGACGCGCTTCATCACGTACTTCGTCCCGTGCGGCGCCGTGATGAACCATTGGACGCCTGACATCGAAGGCACCGCGTACGAGCTGAGCCCGCTCCTCACGCCACTCGCGGCCCACCGCGCGAAACTCTCCGTGCTCACCGGTCTCGACAACACCTCGGCTCGCCGTTCGATCGCCAACGCAGGTCCGCATACCCTCGGTGCGGGAACGATCACCAGTGCGATGCCGATGAATCGCCTCGGTGCGACCGGGCCGAGCATCGACCGCCGCGCAGCGAGTGGATTCGGTGGTTCAACGCGCTTTCGCTCGCTCGTGATCAACAACGAGCCTCCGCTCATCGAGTCCGACGGCGAAGGCGTGAGCACCGCCATCTTTCACAACTTCGCGTGGGACGGCCCGGGGCGGTTCCTCCCGGCGATCACCGAGCCGCGATCGCTTTTCAACGCACTCTTTCAACCCGGCACGGACGCCGCGGCCGCACGGCGGCGCAGCGTGATCGATGCCGTGCGCGACGACGCGAACGACCTGCGGCAACAGCTCGGCGTCGCGGACGCACGAGTGCTCGACGAGTACCTCGACGGCGTGCACGAACTCGAACAACAGCTCGCGACGGGTGCAGCGATCTGCGCGCCACCGAGCATGGACGGCGTGCCGGGCGACGCTGCTTCGATGTCACCCCCCGATCGCGCGCGGCTCTTCGCACGCATCATCGCGGCCGCGTTCCGATGCGACCTCACTCGCTTCGTGAACTTCGCGCTCGCGAACGCCGGCAATCGCAGCCCGCTGCCCTGGCTCGGAATCACCGACGGTCACCATCCGATCTCGCATCGGACCGATCCCACCTCGCTCGGGCAGCTCGACCAGATCGTGCAGTACGAGATGGGGCAGCTCGCGTATCTCCTCGATCAGCTCGCGTCCGTGCCCGAGGGGAGCGGCACGATGCTCGATCACACGGCCGTTGTGCTGTTCAGCGAGGTCGCGGACGGCGCGCTGCACTCGTACGAATCGTTGCCCGTACTCGTCGCCGGTGGCGGCGGAGGACGACTCGTCTCGGGAAGACACCTTCGCTACGAAGCGGGTACGTCGATCGCGCGCCTCTACGCGACGATCCTTGCAATCCTCGGCGACCCGCAGCCGCAGTTCGGGCTCGATGGGTTCGCGCCGCTGAGCGAACTGCTCGTGTAGTCGCCTGACTACTGCGCAGATGCCTCGGGGACCGAGTCGAGTCGCAATCGCATCCTGCTTGCCCGCAGCAACACCGCCACCACAAGATCGTCCGCGATGAACATCGAACGCGCCGACGTCGTCGTCATCGGAGGCGGACCCGCCGGGAGCACGGCCGCGACGCTGCTGAAGAAGGCACGGCCCGACAAGCGCATCGTCGTCGTGGAGCGCGCGGTGTTCCCGCGTCATCACGTCGGCGAGTCGACGCTCCCCGACACGAACCCCGTGTTGCAGAAGATGGGCGTGCTCGCCGAACTCGACGCCGCGGGCTTCGTTCGCAAAGGCGGGATCACCTACAAGTGGCGGAGCGATCGCCCGATCTTCTCGGAGGAATTCGCGCGCGGCGTGGTCGATGCGGGGATTCCGGATCACGCATGGCAGGTCGATCGCGCACGCTACGACCACATTCTGCTCGAGCACGCGCGGCGATCGGGTGTCGAGCTGTGGCAGCCCGCGTCGGTCGAACGCGTGCTGCACGACGGCGACCGCGTGACGGGTGTGGTCGTGCGGCGCGGCAACGACGACCCCGTGCAGATCGACGCCGGTCACGTGGTCGATTGCTCGGGTCAGTCGCGCATCGTGGGGCGCGCACTCGGCATCACGACCGACGAACACCAGCTCGGCGACCTCGCGATCTATCGCTACTACCAGGGCCCGATCTGGATTCATCCCCACACGGGCGTGCCGGAGCTTTCGAAGATCTTCTTCGCCGCGACGCCCGCGGGATGGCTCTGGTACATCCCGCTCGCGAACGACCTGGTCAGCGTAGGGCTCGTCACGCGATCCGAGTTCGTTCGCAACCGCGACGTCGATGCGGTGTTCGACGAACAGCTGCAACTCGTTCCCGAGATGGCCACCGCGCTGCGTGACGCGCACGTTCGTCCCGCGCCCGCGGCCGATGGTGATCACACCACGTATCGCGTGCAGAACTGGTCGTACGCGCACGCGCGGGTCGCCGGACCGGGCTGGTACATGGCGGGCGATGCAGCCGCGTTCGTCGATCCGATTCTCTCGTCGGGCATCATGCTCGCGCATCGCGCGGGGCTCTGTACGGCGAACGCGATCGTGACCGAGTGGTCACATCCCGAGATCGCGCACGACGAACTGCACGCCGCGTATTCGCGCTTCTACAACGACCTCTGCGCGGGTTTTCTCGCGATGGCGGGCTGGTGGTACAACCAGCGCGAAACCGCGATCGAGGACTGGTGGAAGAAGGCTGCGGACCTCTCGCGTGAAGTGCTCGGCGATCGAGTGGTCAACGACGTCGCCGCGTTCATGACCTTCGCTGCCGGCTATCTGAGCGACTTCCGTTTTCGGCACATCGGCCCGGCATTCGGTGACGAGGGGCTGGGCATTTGCGTCGAAGCGCTGACCGGCGTGAAGAACGCGCGGCACACGCTCGACGGTACGACCGGGATCTCTTCGACGCACACGATCGCGCGCCGCTTCGAGTCGGTGGCACTCGAGTCGTACCTCGCGACCTATCTCGAGACCGATCGCTGGTGGCCATTGCCCGCGCTGCGGTTCGTCCGCACCGGCGAGACAGACATCGTCTACCGCGCGCCGGTTGCGTGGAACACGAACGGCGAGCCCTCGCCCGAGTTGACGGTGGCGGTGCTGCGCGAATTGCTTGCGCTGTCTTACGGGCAACGCGCGCTCGTCGACGTCGAACGCGAAGTGAAAGTGCGCCTGGTCGCCGCCGGTACCCGCGAGCAGGACATCGACCTCGTGCTCTCGCGCGTGACCTCGGATCTCGTCGCGATGCGCTTGCTCGAAGTCGGCGGAGCGTCCTCGGTCGTTGGTTCGTTTTCCCCGGCGATCGATGATCGAAAGACGCCCGTCGTGCGGCGAGCGAGGAGCGTCCGCGTGCGTTCGAGCCTCGCAGTGACAGGAGCGCGCGACGTGCCGACGTTCGTCTTCACGACCGACGGGCAGGACATTCCGTATCGCCCGCCGACCATCGTGCGCGAGGCGGTGATCTCCGCGGAGTCGGTCGCCGCGACGGTGCGACAGCTGCTCGAGGCGTGTGATGGCAAGCGAGGGGCGGACGAAGTCGTGCGGGCAGCCGTTTCGAATGCGCCAGCCGACCGCGCCATCGTGATCCGCGATTATGCGAACGTCGTGCTCCGCGAACTGGTCGGGCTCGGGATCGTCTCCGTGGGCGGTCGCTAGGCACGGAATCGCCGGGCACGCGAGCCGCCACGACGAACGCGCCGCCGGTACCCGCGCGGGCCGAAGCCCGACGCGCTCCCGGGCTTCGAACCGATCGCGATCGACGAACCCGATCTCGGGCCGTCCTCAGCGCGAGCCGCGCGGGCGGCAACCCGTGATATGCACACGGTGCGCATGATCGGGTCGCGAGCACGAGACTGCATCCGACTCTACCGAGTGACGGACTGGCTGCACTTCCTGCCGCTCCCGCTCGCGGGCTGGTGCTGCTCCTCCACCCGATCGTTCGCTTCGCTCGTCGGCGGCACGCTCGCGTGGATGCTTTCGCTCGCGTACATGTCAGGGATCAACCAGGCGTTCGACGACCGGCTCGATCTCGCGACACCCGCGAAGAACCCGGTGGGACGCCGATTTTCACGCCGCCAGGCACTGCAGTTCGCGCTGTTTCCCGCCCTCGGGATCTTCCCGTTGCTCGCGTGGCTCTCACCCAGAGGTCTGCTGCCAGGGCTGATCGTCTTCGCCGTGGCGACGCTGTACTCGGCACCGCCGCGACTGAAGCGAGTTCCGGTGCTCGGTACGATCTTGAACATCGCGATCGGCGTGCCCGGGCTGTTCTTCGCCGGCGCTGCCTCGCTCGACACCGGTGCGTTTCGCCTCTT
>CBIHQZ010000198.1:0-8903 GCA_966212315.1 uncultured Myxococcales bacterium | reverse complement strand
ACGTGCAGTGCGTGAAGTGCGGTCTCGAGCGTGAAGCGATGGCGGCTCCGCCGTTTCGTGCGGGCACCAAGCTCGCCGACCTCGGCAAGGAGATCCACGAGAAGATCTGTTCGTCTTGTTACAAAGACTGGATCGCGATGTCCGTGAAGCTCGTGAACGAGACGCGCATGGACACCACCGACCCGCGCGGGCAGGCGATGTGGCTCTCGCAGATGAAGCAGTTTCTCAACCTCGAAACGGGCAGCGATCCGTGGGCGCGCTTTCTCAATCAGCGCGTGCGCATCGAGACCACCGAGGGTGTCACCACCACCGCGACGCTCATCGGCGCCACGCCCGATGCGCTCAATCTCGCCGAGTTCGAAGGCGGCAATGTTCCCGCCGGATTCGCCCCCAGCGCCACCGGTGCCCGCGGCAGCGCGACGATCTCGCGCGACCACGTGCGCACCGTCGACGCCGCGTCGTAGCTGCGCGCGCGCATGTCTTCGCTCCGTCCTTCGATCGTCATCGCCACACCTCGCAAGCTGCCGAAACCCGCGTCGTTGAACGGGCGGGTCGCGGTGCTCGACATCGCTTTCGCGGCCACCGGCACCGGCACGAGTTTCGAGAAGGTCACCGGCGCATTCCTCGCGGGACTCGGCAATCGACTCGCGGTCTGGATCGATCATCACGATCACGAACTGCACGCGCGTTACGCGAACGATCCGCGCTTCGTTCTCCGTAAGAAACGCGAGCACGGCGCGTGTCCCGAGATGGTCACGCCCGAACGCGTCGCGGCCGCCGGCACCGTGGACACCATCGTGTGTCACGACGACCTCGACGGTCTCTATTCCGCGGCGAAGTTCCTGCGCGAAGGCGTGGAACCGTACCCGGGCGCGGACGCCGACGCGCGCGCAGTGGACACTCGCATCGGCACGCCGTCACCACTCGGGCGCGCGATCGACTTCGCACTGCGCGCACGCCCGCGCGACGAAACGCTGCGCGAGCGGGTCGTGTGGTTTCTCGCCGAAGGGGCCGAGAACAAGGTCGTCCGCGAAGACATCGAACGCATCGCCGAAGAGTTTGCCGAGCACGAGAAGAACGCGCGTTTGCTGGCGGAAAAATACGAAGTGCGCGGGCGCGTCGCCGTCGTCGATGCCACCGGCTTCTCGCAGCGTGTCGGTCACTACGACAAGACGCTCGCGTTGCTGCTCGGTCAGGAGCGCGCCGCCATCGCGGTGGTGTACGACGAGCAGACCGTCTCCATTGCCGCCGCGTTCGACTCGGGCATCGACTTGCTCCAGCTGCTCGGTGTGTCGGGCGGCATGCCGACGCGAGTCAGTGTGCCTCGCACGCGACTCGACGAAGCGTTGCAACGGTTGAGCTGACAGCACGAGCACCAATGGGTGCTTGAACACTGCGCCTCGCGCACGGATACTGGCGCCACCCGTCATCTTGGAGCGGGCGCCGCCATGAGCCAGCGCTTCTTCCGTTGCCGCATTTGCGGCCAGCCGCACGAGATCGACACGACGATCTGCCCGATCCACGGGTTGGCGATTCCGCCGCAGCGCTCGCTGATTCCATCGAGCGGCGCTCCGCGCAAAGTGCGCGACGACGACGCGACGCAACCGCGCTTTCCCGGCCCGCCCGCAGTGCCCGACGTGCGCCCGTCGCAGCCCGCGCCTGCCAATGCCGCCCGCCCGCGCCCGCACGATCCGCAACCGCGCGCTCGTTCTCGCTCGATCACCGAACCGCCGGCAACGTCCCGTCGTCCCGCGGAGTCCGCACCGCCGCCGCCGCGTGTGCGCACGAGCGAACCGGATCTCGGTCGCGCCGCGCCGCCCGCGCAACGTCCCTCGCGCGTACCGCCCGCCGCAGTCGACACCGCGACGCACATCGCGTCGCTCGTCGGAAACACGATCGACAATCGCTATCTCGTCAACGGAGTGATCGCCGAGGGCGGGATGGGTGTCGTGTACGACGCGGAACACACTGCGCTCGGACGCCGCGTCGCGCTGAAAGCACTCGCGCGGCGATTCGCCGACGATCACGTGGCCGTCACCCGCTTTCGCAACGAAGCCCGCGCGGCCAGCGCACTCGGTCATCCGAACATCGTCGAGGTCTCGGACTTCGGCGTGCTCCCCGACGGCTCGCCGTATCTCGTGATGGAACGTCTCGAAGGCGAAACGCTGGGGCAGCGCCTGCGCCGCGACGTTCGAATCGAGCCCGTCGAAGCGTTGCAGATCGTCTCGCAGATTCTCTCGGCACTCGCGGCCACGCACGCGCGCGACATCCTCCATCGCGATCTCAAACCCGAGAACGTCTTCCTCTCGCGCCGGCCGGGGCTTCCCCCGCTCGTGAAGCTGTTGGACTACGGCATCTCGAAGCAGCTCACGCCGCTCGAGGATCCGTCGCAGGCGCTCACGCGCGCGGGCTTCGTGATGGGAACGCCGGGCTACATGGCGCCCGAGCAAGCGCGCGGCGAACGCAATCTCGACGGACGCGTCGATCTCTACGCCGTGGGCATTCTCGCGTACGAAATGATGTCGGGACGTCTCGCGTACACTGCCAAGAACCCGGCCGCGCTCGTGACCGAGATGAAGAACAGCCCGCCGCCGCCGCTGCGCTCCGTGCGTCGCGAGGTGTCGGATGAATTCGAACTGTTCGTTCACACGTTGATGGCACTCGACAAGCGGCACCGCTTCGACTCGGCGAACGTCGCGCTCGACGTGATCACCGACGCGCGTTTCGAACCGAACGCGCCCGACGACAGCCCCACCGTGATCTCCGCGGCCCCGTCGATGCCCGCAGCCCCGGCCAGCCCCGATGTCACGGGTACGAACGCGAGCGGCGACGCCGACGCGAGTCAGAAGGTACAGATCTTCGCGTGGAATTCGCGCCGTCCCTGAATCAGTCCGCGAGGCGATCGTGAAGCGCACGGCCGAAGGGGTGTTCCGACTCGAAGGACCGTCCGCGCTGCCGTATGCGCCCGACGTGATCATCGCGGCCCTCGAGCCGATCACCGTTCCCGAGCGCGTGGCTCGCATCGAACGCGCGATCGCGGCACGCATCGCCTCGGTGGTGGTCGTCATCGAATCGCTTTCCGACCCGCACAACGCCGCTGCGATCTTGCGTACCTGCGACGGTCTCGGCGTGCACGAAGTCGATGCGATAGAACGCGATGCCGAAGTGATGATCACGACGCGCGTGACCACCGGCTGCGAGAAATGGATGGACCTGCGACGTCACGCGTCGCCCGAGGCCTGTGCGGCTTCGCTGCGCGCGCGCGGCTATTCGCTCTTCGTCGCGGACATGCGGGCGACCGCGACACTCGACGAGATCGCGAATCTCCCCCGCGTGGCGCTCGCATTCGGCAACGAGCACGAAGGCATCTCGCCCGAACTCCGCGCGGTGTCCGACGGCGCGTTCGCGATTCCGATGCGCGGCATGGTCGAGAGCTTCAACGTGTCGGTCGCCGCGGGGATCACCCTCGGTGCGGTCACCCGAAACCGCGGCGGCGATCTTGGCGGCGAGGACGCACAAACGCTAAAAGCGCGTTTCCTGATCGAGAGCGTGCGCGAACCCCGCCTGGTGATCGAACGCTACGTTCGGGATCACGGAACGCCCCTCGCGCGTTAGGACCCGACGACCATGGCCCCCCGCATCACCCGACCACGCAACGACCGACCGCTCTGGCCTCTCGTCGGCGGCATCGGCATGGCGTGCATCGCCGCGGGCTACGTCGCCGGCGCGCGCGTGTTCGACCCCGGGTCGCGTGCGCACGACGAAGACGAGAGCGAGACCGCTGCCGGCCCGGATGAATCACACGGGCACGCGCAAGAGCCTCCCGCCGGGGCGAGCGATGCGGGCGTCGCGGCGAATCCTGTCGCGAACGAACCGACGGCGCCGGTGGCCGCGCCGCGCGTTGCAGTGCGGATCACGAGTTCGGTCACGCAGAGCTGCGGCGATGGTGAGGAACTGAACATTCCGGGCGCGCGATGCGAAGCAGTGAATGGCGTCGACGCACCTGTTCGCGCACACCTTCAGCGACTCGGTGATTGCCCGGGCGCCGAGGCCGCCGCGCAGACACCGAATGCGGTGCTGTCGATCGGTTTGCGCGTCGACTTCGCACGCCATCGGGTCACCGCACTACCGGGCCATTCGAGCTCGGTGCGCAACGCGATGACGTTCGTGCCGTGCGCGCGTGCCGCCTTCGAACACGCGGACGATCTATGGGCGCTGACCGCGTCGCATCCGCGTTACTTGTATTTCTACTCCGTGCGTTTCGCCCCGACGGGGACCGCGACACCATCGCCGAGCACCGCGACGCCGGCCGCGCCATCACCGAGCGTCGCGACGCCGACGGTCACCTCCGCGCCCGCCACACCGACGCCCGCGCCATCGGACACTCCGCCGCCGACCGCAACGACACCGAGTGCGCCGGTGCACGGCACGCCGCTGGCGCAGGCCGAAGCGATCGACGTCGTGTGGGAACGCGTGGTCGTGCGCGATGCACCGCGAACCGGCAACGTCGTGGGTCATCTCGTGCGCGGCGATCACATCACCTTGGTCGGCCGGCAGAACGGATGGTTCGAGATCCGTTTCGGTGACCACAGCGGATGGATATTCGGCGCCGCCGTGGGACGCTGACGCGTCCAGTGACGCTCTCTTCGCCGACGTCAGCGCCCGACATCCCGCTCGAGTGTCGCGGGCTCACGAAGCGTTTCGACGACCGCGTCGCCACCGATCACATCGACCTGCGTGTCGCGCGCGGCGAGATCTTCGCGTTGCTCGGACCGAACGGCGCCGGCAAGACAACGACCGTACGAATGCTCTGTGGGCTCGTCGCGCCGAGCAGCGGAGAGGCCATCGTCACCGGTGTGCGCGTCGATCAGGATGACTCGTTTCGCGCGCGCATCGGCACGCTGCCCGAGACGCCCGGCCTGTACGAACGACTCTCGGCGATGGTCAATCTCGAGTACTTCGCGCGTTTGCACGGGCTGCCGCGCGAACGGTGGCAGCGACGCGCCGAAGAACTGCTGCGCGGCTTCGGGTTGTGGGAACGCCGCAACGACGCGCTCTCGGGTTTCTCGAAAGGCATGAAGCAGAAAGTCGCGATCGCGCGCGCGGTACTGCACGAACCCGAGGTGTTGTTTCTCGACGAGCCGACGTCGGGACTCGACCCGGAGGCCTCGGTCGACGTGAAGCAGATGGTGCGCACGCTTCGTTCGCGCGGCACGACGGTGTTTCTCACCACGCATCGATTGGAAGAAGCCGAGGACCTCGCCGACCGCATCGGCATCCTGCGCACGCGACTGCTCGCGGTGGACACTGTCGACAACCTTCGCTACGCGCTCTACGGGCGAAAGGTGCAGCTGCGTTTCGACGCGTCGCTCGACGAAGCCGAACACGTCGTTCGTGCGATTCCCGCAGTGCGCGAAGTGATTCGCCGTGAGCGCCCCGAGTCGCTCGAGATCGCGGTCGACGATCCCGATCGAGACATTCCCGACGTCGTTGCAGCGCTGGTCGCGCGTGGGTTGCGCGTGCGCGCGGTGCAAGACGTTCGGTACTCGCTCGAACAGATGTATCTCGATCTGCTGCGGAGAACCGACGCGTGAAGCAAGGGACGCCACTGCAATGGCACCGCATTCGCGCCGTCGTCTGGAAGGAATGGCGCGAGATGGTGCGCAATCGCCCGGTGATGGGGACGGCGATCTTCGTGCCGCTGTTCCAGATGATCATCGCGGTCGGCGCCCTCGTCGCGCTCAAGCAGGTGCCGGTCGTCGATGCACGCGCGGCGCAGTTGCCGGCGGGGCTGCAAGGGCGCGTCGCCAACGCGAACGAAGCGGTCACCGTGATGATCGCGCAGCTCTGCCTCACGCTCTTCCTGCTGATGCCGGGAATGATCCCGTCGATCCTGGCGGCTCACGCGGTGATCGGCGAGAAGACCATGCGCACGCTCGAGCCGGTGCTCGCGACGCCGCTGCGCAGCTCGGAATTCGTGATCGGCAAGATGATCGCGTGCGTGGTGCCCGGGGTGCTTCCGGCGTGGGCATCGTTCGTCGCGTACCTCTTGCTGCTGTCACGAATCGAACCGCCGCACGTGGTGCAACTGCTCGCGACCGGGCCGTGGATCTACACCAGCCTCGCGGTGGGTCCGCTGCTCAGCATCTTTTCGGTGTGCATCGGCATGATGATCTCGTCGCGCGTGAACGACGTGCAGAGCGCGCAGGGACTCGCGGGACTGGTGGGACTGCCGATCGTCGCGTCGGCGATCGCGAACATGACCGGGTTCTTCCTTCTCTCGATGACGGCGGCAATCAGCGGCAGCCTGGTGCTCGCGGCCATCGACGCGGTGATGGTCACTCTCGCGGTGCGTCTCTTTCAGCGCGAGACGATTCTCACGCGCTGGCGTTGAGTGCGTTGCGCTACCGCAGATCGCGCATCACGTAGGTCGGTACGTCTTCACGCACGTCGACGCGATGGTCTTCGCCGACGCGCGTGACACCCGTCCCCACCAGGGCCGACGCGATTCCGAACGCATTCGCACCGCGCACGTCGGTGATCAACTGGTCGCCGATCAACACCGCGTCGTTCGTTCCCGCGCGACGACATGCCTCCGCGAAGATGGGCGCGTACGGCTTGCCGATGCACTCGAATGTTCGCGCGCGCTGATCACCCACTCGTGCCGCGAGCGCGGCCTCGATGAGCGCCGCGAGACTCCCCGAGGCAACGCCGAACTCGCCACGCCGTTTCGGATAGATGCGATCCGGATTCGGCAGCACGAGCAGCGGTTCGCGTCCCACGTCGAGCGCGCGCAACAATCCCGACACGACTCGATCGAACGTCTCGAGCATCGGGAAGCCGGTTTGATCCGCGAGGACGAGCACGTCGAAGTCGAGCGTCTCCATCGGATCGACCAGCGAAGCGCCGGCTGCGCGCACCATCGCATGCGAGTCGCTCTGACCGAGCACCACGGTGCGGGCGCCACGCGCGCCGCGCTCGTCGAGAAAACGCGGGAGCACGTCCATCGGCGCGACGATGCGTTCGGCAGGGATCGCGAGCCCGAGTCCGGCGAAGCGCGCAACCATCGACGCCGGTGTGCGCGACGCATCGTTCGTCATCACGAACCAGTTCGTGCGCGCACGTTCGAGACGCGCGATCGCGTCGAGCGCACCGTCGATCGCCCCCTCGGCATCGACGAGCACGCCGTATGCGTCGAGGAAGATGGCAGCGTGACATGCGATCAGGTCGTCGAGTCGAACCGGCTTCACGCGCGCACCGTAGCGCGGCGGACGCTCGCGAGACGCACTCCGAAGCACTCGCAACGGCCGCGCTGTCCCAACCACAATCGGCGCCTTCGGGCGAAACTTGGAATAATTGACAGCGCCAACACCGCGCTCATCATGCTCGTCGTGAGTTCCGATCCACCGCCCCTGCAGCGGCCCGGAGCGCACGGGGGGAGGGGACCTCGGAGCGCACTCGGCCGCGTGCAATTGGACCGCGTCGCCGTCGCGAGCGAAGGCGAGTGCATTCGGGTCGTCGCACTGTCGGCGGTGAGTCGCGAAGTCGAAACGGTGGCGCTCGCGCTTCGCGATGCGGGCATGAACGTTTCGACCCACGACGATCTCGCGAGCGTGCGTGCGCACATCGAACGGCACGCGCCCGACATCGTGATCGTCGGGACGGCGTTGCGCGATGCCTCCACCGCGACGGCACTGCGCGAATTGAGCCAGTGGGCCCGCGAGGAGCGATCGACGCTGATGGCGCTGGTCGACCATGCGGATCTCGCGGAAGAGGCCATGCTCTTCGGCGCCAGCGAGGTCGCGGCGCGAACGATCTCGGCGGTCGAACTCGTAGCGCGTGTGCGTGCGACGGTGCATGCGCTGCGTGAGATCCGCCGTCTCGAAGCGGAGACGATCCGACTCGCGCGCGAAAACACCGAGATGCGAAGTCGCCTCGTGCACGACCCGCTCACCGGGCTGATCAATCGCCGTCACTTCGAGAAGCGACTCGCCGAGGAAGTCGAGCGGGCCTATCGCTACGGTCAGCCCCTCACCGTGGTCGCGCTCGATCTCGATCGCTTCGCGCCGCTCGAACGTGCGGCTGGCGATTGCGTCTTGCAGTCCGCCGCGACGGCGCTGCTGCGATGCGCGCGTCAGGTCGATGTCGTCGCGCGTCTCGAGGACGAGACCTTCGCCATCATCGCGCCGGCCACGCCCGAGACGGGTGCGCGTGTGTTCGCCGAGCGCGTGCGCGCCATGCTCGAACGCGCGACCCACGATTCCGACGTCGCCGGCGGGGCGCTCTCGATCACCGCGAGCCTCGGCGTCGCGTGTCTCGTGCCAGCACTCGCGGCGCCGATCGTCGATGCACAGGCACTGCTCGAACGCGCCGAGACCGCAATTGCTCACGCAAAGTCCGCGGGTGGCAATCGCGTGGGCGTGGTGAGCGGCGGGTAAATCGGAACTCAACCGGCCGCGAGCATGCGAGCGATCGCATCGATCGTGAGCGGCGCGCTCCCTTCGGCTTTGTTGTTCACGAGCACGTACACGGGCCGCCCACGTTCAGTCGACGCTCGAAGGATCGAGACGACGCCGCGCCGCATGACCTCGTCGACATCGATCAGCTTGTCGAACGGCGCGAACGCGTTCTTGCGTTCGTCGTATCGCGTGCCTTGTCGCAACAGCAGCCGCACCACGTTGAACGGCGCATTGTCGACCGGCACCACGCTGGTCTGCTGCTCCGGGCGCGGCATCGCGGTCCAGTAGTTGTACGTGTGCGCCACGCCGTGCGCGGCGAGGACCTCGCGGTAGCGCGGGGTGAGATAGCTGCGCTCGCGGATCTCGATCGCGTAGCGCAACGTGGGCGGAAGCTCGTCGAGGAAGGCATCGAGCTTGTCGACGAACGCATCGGGCGAGAGTCGG
>CBIHQZ010000197.1:0-8913 GCA_966212315.1 uncultured Myxococcales bacterium | reverse complement strand
GCGAACACTCCGGCCGCGAGCACCAGCGCGATCGAACCCCACGCGATGCGGAAGAGCACTGCACGCCGCACCTGCCGGCGAATGCGGACGATGTTCGCCTCGGGTGCATGAATCTCGTTCAGCTCGGTCAGCGCGATCGCGAACTCACCGCGTTCCTCCCGAACACGCGTGAGCAGGTCGACCGCGATGCGACGCAGATCGGGTGAAGCCGACGTGTCGAGTGCAATGGCGCGCAACACCGGCGGCGCGTCGCCCGGACGATGCAATCGGCCCATGTACGCCTGTGCAGCGAGCAAGCGTGCTTCGCCGCGCACCGGACCGGGTGGAAAGTGGTCGGCGTCGCGCGCGAGGGCCGCGATCGCGGTTGCGTCGGATGAAAGTGTGGGGCTCGATCGAACTCGTTCGAGCGCGGTCAAAGGCACGTAGTCGCCCTCGCTGCGCGCACGTAGCGAATCGACGCGGGCGGCCGCGCGAGCGGCATAGCGGCCCCCGGGATCGCGCGCGATCGACTGCGCGTATGCATCGACCGCGACAGCGAAGGCGAACCGCTTCTCTTCGAGCACGCCGCGCGAGAACCACGCCTGTCCCGCGACGCGCGGGGAAGCGCTGTCGGAGAGGGCACGCAGCACCGGCTCGGCGGTCGCGAGGTCACCGGCGTCGAGTTGCGAACGGGCTCGTGCGAGTCGGGTGAGTTCGTCGGAATCATTGACGGCGGCGGGCGGAGCCGACGGTGTTTGAGCGCTCGCGACCGGTGCGACCAGCGCGACCACGGCGACGAGTGCGACGAGCGCAGAGCCACGCCCGCGGCGCGTGATCATCCGCGCACCGACGTGGCGCGTGCCGCACTGAGCCCTGCGCGATGTCCGCTCGTGAGCGCATCCGCCAGTGAATTGCCGTACACCGCGGTTCCGCCGGCGAGGATCGCACCGGCGGCGAAGAGCATTGGCGAGATCGGCTGCGCGCCGTCGCCACCGAGCACGCGCAAATCGGGTGACACGCGAAGGCCCGCGCGTGTCACTGCAGCGCGACCGAGCGCATCGGGCGTGAAGAGCGGTGCCGGATCGAGTCCGCGCGTCGCGCTCCGTGCGGCAAGCGGCGAGGCCGACGCAGCGTCGAGCCACACGGGCGCATCGAGGCACGGCTCGCGCAGATCGCCGTCGAACACCAGGCCGCCGCCGATGAGATGACCGGTCGCGAGCACCACCGCACGCGGACGGACGGTGCGCCCGCCCCTGATCGAGACGATCGGCGCATCGCCCTCGAATCTCACCGTGGCGTGACCGTTCACTCTCTCCACTTGCGATGGAAGCGCGCGCGCGATGGCGCGTCCGAGTCGCACTGCGGTCGGATCGTGTGCACCACCGGCAGCCTCGCCGACTTCCACGCCGAGGCGCGTGGCGAGGCGTGAGCGAACGTCGTCGCGTCGCAGTCCGAGAATCGGCGGGAAGAGCAGTGATCCGCAGTCCGCGATGCGCTCGGCGAGCGAACCGGCGAGCGCTTCGACCATCCCCTCGGTGTCGAGTGCGTGGGCGAGCGCGAGGGTCGTTTCACCGCGAAGAACGTGTTCGCTGCACGCAATGATTCGCATCGGTCGCTGCACGATCGGCTCGATCGAAGACGCGACGAGCTGCGCCGACCACTCGGTGCCGGCGACCACATCCACGACGCCGAGCGCTCCCTCGGTCGAGTCACCGAGATCGAGCAGCGACGCGAGGCCCGAGACCGCGCTCGCGAACGCGCCCGTGACCGTTGCGAATGCATATGCGCCGAGTGGACGGAGACCGACCGCTTCGAGCCATCCGAATGCGGCGCGGTCGATGCCCGTTTCGCCCGCGGCGATCCACCCCGATGTCAGCGCGGTGGCGCCCGCTCCGTCGGCCACGAGCATCACGCGTGCGCCATGATCGACCGCTGCGCGCGCTGCCGCGATCCCGGCTGCGCCGCCGCCGATCACCACGACATCGATCTCGCCGGCCGCGCTCATTTCAACCGCGCCCCGTGATGTGAGCCGTCGCCGCGCGCGTGAGCGGTTCCATTCGCGCTTGCAACGCACCGACGCCGGGTGCGCGCGATCGGGCGCGGAAATCGATGAGCGCAGCGGCCTCGCGTCGCATCTGGGCGGGCGACCATCCGAGCAGACGTCCGACGATCATCGCGGCCGGCCACGCGCAATCGGTGCCGCCACAAGGGCCGAGAGCGAGTCGCGTGCGTCGCGAGACATCCTCGAGTGTGCGCGCGCCTTCGACTTCGACCGCGTAACGTACCTCTGCCGCGAGAACCGGTTCGGTGCCGCAGACCACCATGCGTCCGCGCGGATCGCTGGCCGCGCGTCCGAGCAGATCGTCGGCGCGGGTGCCATGACGGTCGATCAGCCGCATCGCTGCATAGCGCGCGATGCCGTGACGCTCCGCGAGTACGACCGGGTCCATTGCGGTGTCGCCGCCCGGAAGCGACGCACGATGGGTGGTGCACGCGGTGTGTACGCCGAGTCGCGGCGCGATGAGATCGGCGGCTTCCTCTGCGAAGATGCGATAGCTCGCGAGCTTCCCGCCGATGAGCGAGACGAGCCCAGGGACGCCGTGGCTCGCATGGTCGACGACGACGTGTTCGCGCGAGAGCCGATCTTCGGTGCGGCCGAATTCGTAGAGTGTGGGGCGCGCACCGGCGGTGGTCCCGATCACGCGCGCATCGCGCACATGCGGAAGGACCTGCTCCACCGCTTCGACGAGGTATCGCACTTCGTTCGTGTTCGCAGTGAGCGCATCGAGATCGCCGTACTCGTCGTCGTCGGTGGTGCCGATGACGGTGGTGTTCTCCCACGGCTCGAGAAATACGGTGCGTCCGTCGATCGCTCGCACCGACACCGCGACATCGGTGATGCGCCGATCGAGCACCACGTGGATTCCTTTACCGGGACGCACGCGCACGTGATCGGCGACGTCGGCGAGTGCGCCCGTGAGCGGAGCCCATGCGCCGGTGGCGTTCACCGTGATGCGTGCGCGGATCTCACGGCCTTCGCCGGTGATGCGATCGCGCACGCGTGCACCGACGACAGCGCCGCGATTATCCGGGGCTCCGTCGCCGCGCTCGAACAGCAGCGATTCGACGTTGGTGTGAACGTGGATCTTCGCGCCGTGTTCTCGCGCGTCGAGAGCATTCACCGCGCACAGTCGCGCGCCGTTGATCCCCCATTCGTCGAAGGTCACCGCGCCGAGCATGTCGCTGGTGCGCAGACCGGGGACGAGACGCGTTGCTTCATCGGGCGTGAGCCGCGTGTGGGGCTTGCCGCGCTTGAGCGGTTGGAAATCGTCGTACGCGCGCCAGAAGCCTTCGAACAACTCGATGTAGATCCGCTTGAACGTGCTGGTGCCGTACACCGGAAACACGAACGGGATGCGAAAGATGAGATGCGGCGCGATCTGCTGGATGTATCCGCTGTCGCGACACGAGGCGCGCGTGACGTCGGGTTCGCTCAACATGTACTGCGGCCCGCCGTGGATCATGCCGCTCGAGTTGCCGCTCGCGCCGTAGGCGAGGTCGTGGCGCTCCACGAGGATCACCGACAGACCGCGAAGCGAGAGGTCGCGCGCGAGGCCGGTGCCGTTCACGCCGCCGCCGATGATCAGCACGTCGCAGTCGGGGCGGGTTTCGACGATCTCGACGCTCATGAGGGGCGCGCGGAGCTTAGCGGAAAGAGCGGGCGCGTTTCGTTCGAATGGTGGGGACGGATCTACGCGAGAAGCTTCTCGAGGAACCGCGTCGACACGTCACCCGTCTGATAGTCCGGGTGCGCGAGGATGCGGCGATGGAGATCGATGTTGGTCTTGATCCCTTCGCAGATGAACTCGTCGAGCGCGCGCTGCATACGGGCAATGGCCTGCTTGCGCGTAGGCGCGTGCACGATGACTTTCGCGAGGAGCGAATCGTAGTTCGGCGGAACGCGCCAGCCGCCGTACACGCCGGAATCCACGCGCACGCCAGCGCCACCCGGCGGGTGGTACTCGGTGATGAGCCCTGGTGACGGCGCGAACGTGATCGGGTCCTCGGCGTTGATACGGCACTCGATCGCGTGACCGCGCGCTGCGACGCCTTTCGCCGGCAGTGCGAGACGCGCGCCGGTGGCGATGAGGATCTGCTCGGAGACGAGATCGAGCCCCGTGACCATCTCGGTCACCGGATGCTCGACTTGCACGCGCGTGTTCATCTCCATGAAGTACAGCTCGCCGCGCTCGTCCATGAGGAACTCCATGGTCCCGAGCGAGGTGTAGCCGGTCTCTTTCGCGGCGCGCGCCACGAGTTCGTACATCTTCTCGCGCATCGCCTGCGGCAGCGCGACCGACGGTGCCTCTTCGACGACCTTCTGATGCCGTCGCTGGATCGAGCACTCGCGCTCGCCGACGCAGAACGCGTTGCCGTGATGGTCCGCGACGATCTGGAACTCGATGTGTCGCGGCTTCTCGACGTAGCGCTCGAGATACACGTCGGGGTTCTTGAACCCCGCGAGCGCCTCTTCACTGCAGTTGGTGTACGCGCTCTCGACCGACGCTTCGTCGCGCACGATCTTCATCCCGCGCCCGCCGCCGCCGCCCGATGCCTTGAGAATCACGGGGAAACCGATGCGCTTCGCTTCCGCGCGCGCATGCGCGGCGTCGCGGAGCACGCCCGTGCCCGGGAGCATCGGCAGCCCGAACCTCGCCGCGTTGGTGCGCGCGGTGACCTTGTCACCCCAGGCACGCATCGCTTCCGGCGTCGGGCCGATCCAGGTGATCTTGCACTTGCGCACGACCTCGGCGAACTCGGCATTCTCCGAGAGAAAGCCGTAGCCCGGGTGGATCGCATCGGCGCCGGTGATCTCCGCCGCGGCGATGATCGACGGCACATGGAGATACGACTGCCGCGGCGCGGGCGGACCGATGCATACCGCTTCGTCCGCGAAGCGAACGTGCAGTGCTTCTTCGTCGACCTTGGAATGCACTGCAACGGTGTGCAGTCCGAGTTCTTTGCACGCGCGAATGATGCGCAGTGCGATCTCGCCGCGATTGGCGATGAGAACTTTCTTGAACATCTGGCGGTGCGGCAAGGCTCAGCTCTTCTTGATCTTGAAGAGCTTCTCGCCGAACTCCACCGGCTTGCCGTTTTCGACGAGGATCTCGGCGACGGTGCCGTCGACTTCGCATTCGATCTCGTTCATCAGCTTCATCGCCTCGATGATGCAGATGACCTGACCGGCCTTCACGGTCTGCCCGACTTCGACGAACGCCTTCGCGGTGGGCGAGGGCGAGCGATAGAACGTGCCGACGAGCAGCGAGGTCTGCATGAACACCGAAGGGTCGTCGCCAGACGGCGCTGGTGGCGGCGGCATGTACGAGGGCGGGCCCTGCACGTTGGCGACGAAATCGGCCGACGCATTGGCCGCACCGCGCGCCGCAGTCGTCATCGGAAACGCCGAGGGGGCGAAGCCCGAACTCGAATGCGCACCGCCGCGGCGGATCACGATCTCTTCGTCGCCCTGACGAATCTCGATCTCGTTCAGATCGTAACGGCGCAACGCGCGCATCAACGACTTGAGCTGCTTGATGTCGATCTCCATGAACTCTCCTGCGACGCCGGCGGTCCCGCCCCGTGACGTAACGAATCGCGCGTTCATAACCCAACGCGCGACGCGTTCCTATGGCGTCGTTCGTTTGACGCGCGGCATCACGGACGCTGTGAAATTCGATGCGCAGCCGTGCGTCGCGAAGCGCGCTTCAACGATGCGGAGAGAACTCGATCGCACTCACCGTCGCGGGATACTGCGAAAGGTCGTACGCAGGTGACGCGCCCGCGACGATGGTCGGCAACGCACCCGTCGGGCGCGCGCTGAGCATGATTCTCACGTCCCAGCCGCCGATGTGCGGGAACTCGGTGGCGATGCGTGTGGGGGAGAGCTGGCCGGTCGCGAGCATTACCGACCACGTCTGCTGATGCACATCGCCCGAGACCGCATACGCGGTGTTCCAACCGTACGCTCCGAGCACGGTGCGCACCGGCAGCGGCGAGGCGAGATGGATCGTCACGATCTGCGCGGTGCCGGCCGGCGTTTCGATGGTGGCGCCGGTGCCGGGTGCATCCGCACGCAGTTGCGTCGCGAGTGCTGCGACGGTGGTGGCCGCGCCTGCGACGTCACGCGTGTGCGAGAGAAAACGAACCACGGGAGGCGTGACGGGCAACGCGCGCCGAGCGCGTGCAGAGGACGACACGGCGAGTGTCGCGAGGGTGAGTGCGGAGGCGATCAGCGCGCGTCGGTTCATTGCGCGGAGAGTGCCATGGGAGGTCGATCGTGCGCTGACCGTGCTCGGCACCTGATGGTTCGAGGTCGCGACTGCGTGTCGGCGATCCGCACCAGGTCGACGCGGCTCGGGAGCGTCGCTTGCCATGTCGCGGTTGCTCGATCAGCGCCTTCGCCTGGTCGATCAGGGGTCGGGCCTGTCAATTCGTGGTGAACTTCGCAGGCGAGACCCTCGAACGTGCAACCGCGACCCCCGAACGTGCTGGCGCGAGCGACGAACCGGAGCCACCGACCCCCGAACTCGCAGTCCAGACCCCCGAACTGAGATCCCGGACCCCCGGATCGAGTTCGTGTGACCCGAAATTCAGCTGTCGGGACCCCGAATTCCCCCAGCGTGATGCGCGACGAATCAGCGACGAGCGAGTGCGAGCAACGCGAGTTCGTACCCGAGCGGACCGAGGCCCTCGATGCGGCCCGCGCACACCGCGCCGAGCACCGAGTGATGGCGGAAGGGCTCACGCGCCTGCGTGTTGCTGATGTGAACTTCGATCGCGGGAATCCCGATCGCGGCGATCGCATCGCGCAGCGCGTACGACGTGTGCGAGAGCGCGCCGGCATTGATGACGACACCGATGCAGGTGAGCCGCGCAGCGTGCAGCCAGTCGATCAGGACGCCTTCGTGATTGCTCTGATGCGACTCGACTTCGAGCCCTTCGCGCGCGGCGACCACGGTGAGTGCGTGATCGATCTCGGCGAGCGTCGTGCGTCCGTAAACCTGCGGCTCGCGCTGGCCGAGCAGATTCAGATTCGGTCCGTGCAGCACCATCACGCGGCCACGCGTCTGCGTCGAAGCCGCATGTGACGACGGCCGCGAAGTCTTCGTAGGGCCGCGCGCGCGCGCCACGGTTATTCGAGGTTCGAGAGAAGCTTCGGTGCGGCGAGTCGCAGCAAGAAGCGGCCTTTGCCGTAATTGCCGTCGGGGGCCATCGTCAGCGCGATGAAGTAATCGTCGTTGAGCAGGCGCACCAGCGTGGTCACGCGCTCGGCCTGGATCGCGATCTCGCGCGCGCCTCCGGCCTGCAGCTGCTCGACTGCGCGACGGATGTCTTTCAACACCACCGAGAGTTCCATCCCAACGGTCTGGATGTCGGCCGCGGCGTCGGACTTCGTGTAGCTCTCGACGGCAATCCCGTCGAAGCCCATGAGCAGTCCGGCGATTCCACCCTCGGTCCCTTCGACCACGTCGCGCAGCGCTTCCTTGAACATGCTCGACAAAGGGTGCCAGTGCCGGTTTCACAGGGTCAAGAAACCAACCGAGATTCGCACCGAGGCGTCCCGCTTTACGGCACGCGCACACAGTGCGGCATCGACCGCCCGCCGCAATCGCAGGGCGCCCACACCGCGCGGAGCGAGGTTCCGGTGAGATCCAGCACCACCCGCTGCTCGGTATCGCGCACGCGCACGCGCATGTCGCCCACGCCGCGGGGCGGCGGGTCGACGACGACGCAGCTGTGTTGCACGAGTTGCATCTCGTTGCCCGCTTCCAAACCGACCACCGAGTTCGCGAGGAAGAATCCGGCCCCGTCGTTCACCACGCCGACCGGCTCCGGCGGACCGGTGGGCCGCATGATCGGCGAGGGGGCGCAGGCCGCGGCGGTGAGTGTGAGGGCGAGCGCGGTGAGGGCGGTGGGCTTCATCGCGCGCGAGGGTAATGCACTCGCGGCGTGAGTGTGCTGACGGTGGTTGGCGGATGCCGACGCGCGATCTCGCGACGGCGATCGACACGCGTGCTCGGTGAGTGCGGCGAAGTCATCGCGCGTGCGTGTGACGAGCTGCGACTACGTCAGCTCGATCACGGGCGCATCGCGGGTCTCGACGCGACCGATCACGCGCGCACTCGCGAGGCCTTCGTCGCGAACCAGCGCGGCAACGAACGCGTCGGCTTCGGCTGCGGGGATCGAGAACAAGAGACCACCGCTCGTCTGCGCATCGCACGCGAGCCACGCGCGTTCGTCGGCGACGTTCGCACCGACCCGCAACACGTCCTTGACGTGCTCGCGATTCGACTTCGTACCGCCCGCGAGAAATCCCTCGCGCGCGAGTTCCTCTGCCTCGGGCAGCGCGACCAGAGACTTCGCATCGATGACAGCACCGACGCCGCGACTCGCGCGCAGCATCTCGCGCAGATGCCCCGCGAGACCGAAGCCCGTGACGTCGGTGGCGGCATGCACGGTCACCTTCATCGATTGCGCGACCCGCGCCGCGCCGGCGTTCAACGTGGTCATCGACGCAATCATCGCGCGCCCGCACACATCGCCTTCGCGCACTCGCTCGCGCTTGATCGCGGTCGAGAGAATGCCGGTGCCGAGCGCTTTGGTGAGCACGAGCACATCGCCGGCCCGCGCGCCGCCCTTCGTCCAGACCTTGTCGGGATGCACCGTGCCGATCACCGCGAGCCCGTATTTCGGCTCCGCGTCGTCGATGGTGTGACCGCCGGTGATCTGGATGCCCGCCGCGTGTGCCGCTTCCGCGCCACCCGCCATGATCTCGCCGAGGATCGTGAGCGGGAGTGTCTTGCTCGGGAACGCCGCGATGTTCAGCGCCGTGAGCGGCTTCGCGCCCATCGCGTACACAACCGAGATCGC
>CBIHQZ010000196.1:0-8933 GCA_966212315.1 uncultured Myxococcales bacterium | reverse complement strand
GTGCCGTTGATCGACGGCGACGAACTGCTCGGCGTGATCGTGATCCCGCGCGGTCGTCGCGACGCGTTGCCGACGCTCGACGAAGAAGAAGCGCTGCTCCACCTCGCACGGCGCGCATCGGCCGCGCTCACGATGGTGATGGCGCTCGAACGCGCACGCGAACGCGCGAATGACGCCGTCGCCCGCGCGCAATCCGCCGACTCGCGCGCAGACGCGGCGGTCGAGGAGCGGGAGCGGGCACTCGCGCGGTTGCGTGGGATCCGAACGGTGCGCGCGGTCGGTACGCTCGAAGATGCGTGGGTCGGATACGGCGAAGCGATGCGGCGCTTCGAGACCCAGTTGAAGTCCACCGCACAGCGCGACGAGCCGGTGGCGTTCGTGACCGAGCCGGGGATGGCGATCGCTGCAGTCGCGCGAGTGCTCCATGCGAACTCGCGCCGCGCCGGTGAAGCGTGTGTGCTGGTCGATGCGGGCGAAGTTCATCCTCGCGATGCGCTCGCGACCCTGGTGGGATCTGCCGGCGGTGTGGACGAAGAAGGCGCTGCGATCGCGCCGGTACCCGGATGGTTCGAACTCGTCCAGGGCGGCACGCTCGTCATCGTCGATGCCCCCGCGCTCGGCGCCGATGCGCACCTGGCGATCATCGACGCGCTCGGCACCGGCGTGGCGCGACGTCTCGGTGGTGGCGCGCCGTACGAAGTGTCCGCGCGCATCGTGCTTACCGCTCGCGACACCCTCGCGAACAGCGGACTCCCCGCGGAACTCTGCGATCGATTCGCAGCAAGCACATTGCGTGTCCCCGCGTTGCGCGAACGAAGCGAAGACGTCGAGACGCTGGTGCTCTTCGCCATCGACCGTGCATGCCGGCTGCTCGGACGCAGCGCGATCGGCATTCGCCGCGAAGCGCTCGATGCGATGCGACGGTACGTGTGGCCCGAGAACGATCGCGAGTTGTTCGAAGCCCTCGAACACGCGGTGCGGGTCGCGCGCGGCGCGCAGGTCGCCCTCGAGGATCTTCCCGATGCAGTCCGCGGTCACCCCGCGCTCGCGAGTGGCGGCGAAGTGCGCGAGGGCGATGCGGACACCTACGACGCCCTCGAACGCCGCATCTTGCAGGCGGCATTGGAACGCGCCGACGGCAACAAGAGCGAAGCCGCGCGCGCACTCGGTCTCGCGCGCACCACGTTCCTCGACAAGCTGCGGAAGTACGGCCTGCGCGAGTAACGCCCGCGCCAGCGGCGCAGTCACTTCAACGCATTCAACGCCGTCCGCAAACCCTTCACCACTGCGTCGATGTCGCGCGCCTGCGTCGCATGATTCGTCACGCACGCGCGCAGCACGCTCTCGCCACCACCCGGGCGCGCTTCGGAGAGCCACGCGATCTGGTGATCGTAGAGGTAGGTCAACACGCGCCGCGGCGTGATCGATCGTGCGCGCATCTCGGGATGCACGAAGCACAGCACCGGCAGCGGCGACTGGTTCACGATCGTCCAGCCGTCGTTCGTCAACATCGTTCGCAACCGCTCCACCATCGCGAGCTGATGTTCGATCCGCCGCGCGTAGCCCTCGAACCCGGACTCCGCGAGCGCCATGAAGACCTTCAGTCCGGCGAATCGCCGCGACCACTGCATCGTCGTCGCGAACGGCTGCACCCTGTCGTCGGCGATGTCTCGCGGCATGTATGCCGCCTCGACTGCGAACGCGTCGCGCACTGCGTCGCGATGCTTGCAGAAGAACATGCCCGCGCCCATCGAGACGCCGAGCCATTTGTGCGCGTCCCACGTGATCGAATCGGCGAGTGCGAGTCCGTCCACGTACGGCGCGAGTGCGGGCGAGAGCACCGCCGATCCGCCCCACGCAGCGTCGGCGTGCAGCCAGAGTGAGTTGCGCGCGCAGACGTCTGCCATCGCGGGCATCGGATCGATCGCACCGGTGGCCGTGCTGCCGATGGTCGCAATCGCCATCAAAGGCGCGAGGCCGTCACTTCGATCGCGTTGTACCTGACGCTCGAGATCGGCCGGGTCGAGCGCGAGCGACGCATCACATGCAACGCGCTTCACCGCATCGCGCCCGATTCCGACGGCGTGCGCCGCCTTCACGAACGAGCCATGCCCCTCGTGCGACAGATAGATCACCGGGCGCGACCGCAGCCCCACCAGGCCTTCGCGCGCCATGCTCGGATGCGCGCGGGTCAGCGCGACGAGCAGCGCCGTGAAGTTCGCTTCCGCGCCGCCGCTCGTGAACGAAGCAGAGCAGGTCGCGGCGTCGAAGCCGAGTCGTATCGCGAGCGCGCGGAGCACGTGCTGCTCGATCTCGATCGCGCCAGGCGCCGTGTTCCACACCGCGAGTTGTGGGTTGTAGAGGGCGGCGAGCGCATCGGCCACGACCGACGCGAGCCCGACGCCCGGGTCGAACAACCCGAGGTGCCGCGGATGCCCGCCGTGCGCGGTCCATTGGCGCATCATGTGAATCACGTCGGCCATGACGTCGGCGAGCGCGAGAGGGCGTTCGAAGTCGTAGCGCGCGGTGAGTCGCTCGCGAATCTTCACGGGGCCGACCGACGGCGCGACGGGCCGCATCCGGATGTGCCGGTAGAAGTCGACGATCTCCGCGACGAGGTCGTCGAGTACCGAATGCGTGCGTTCGTCGCGGTTCGTCACGACGGATGGTTCGCTATCGAAAGAGCTTCTTGAAGTCCGGATCGTTCTTGATCGACGCGTAGTCCGGCATCGATTCGAATCGTGTCGCTTCGTTGCCGCGTGGACGCGCGAGGACGGCCCGGGTGCTCATCGCGCGCGATCTAATCACAGAAGCACCGAGTCGCGGCCCTCGGTCATCCCGCACACTGGAACGGCACGCGCTCACATCATGCGTGCGATCGCGTGTCGCTACTCGGCGACGATCTGGACGCGCACGCCGAACGAAGTCGGACCCATGTTCGATGGCGGCGGGAATCGAGCGGTCGATGCGCCGCTCGTAAGGCACTGCGCCACGCGTGTATCGCCTTGTGGATCCGTGGCAGTCGCCGCCAGGTATTGCCCGCGCTCGTCGATCGAGAACGCCCACACGAACGGCATGGGCGACGTCGTCTGATATCCATTGCTGACGAGGCACGAGAGCGCGCTGTCGGACGCGGTGCGCAATCCGGATTCGAGTTCGGCGAGCGAGTGATAGTGCGCCGCGTAGATTCCGACGATCTCGAGTCGCAACGATGCGACCTGTGCCGCGGGAGACAGCGCGCCGAGCGAGGGCATGCCGACTGCGGCACCTGGATCTGCGCCGCCCGACTGCGCCCCGGATGCGCCACCGAAAGCACCGTTTGCCGACGATGCGATCGACGAATCGTCGCGATCGATCGCGATCCACGAGATCAGCGAGATCACCGTCACGCCGAGCACCGCGATGATGGCCATCGGCAGACGCGCGCGGAATCCCTTCGGCGCGGTCGGCACGAAGCTTCGCGTCGCCGGTGGAATCGAGGGGACGAGACTGTTCGATGACGGCGGCAGTGCCGGGACGAGACCGATCGACGGCGGCATGGCGGGCACGATGCTGATCGACGGCGACGGGATGCCGGGGACGATGCTGATCGAGGGCGGCGGGATGCCGGGGACGATGCTGTTCGAAGGCGGCGGCATGCCCGGTACCATGCTGTTCGAAGGCGGCGCCATGCCCGGTACGATGCCGATCGCCGGGAGCGCACTCGTTGGAGCGAATGCGCTCGCCGCGGACGATGGCGCAAATCCGCCGGGAGCGAGTGGCGCAGCAGGGGCGTTGACCAGCCCTGTCTCCAGAACGGGCGCGCTCGTACTCGACGTGAACGACGTTTGCGCCGCATGCGGTGGCTGCGGTGCGACGGGTGCGGCGGCCGGCTTTCTCGCATCCGCGGCGCGCACCGTGGCCTTCGCAGCATCGGGCGCAGGCGACGCGAGCGACATCCGCGCTCCCGGTGACGACAAACTGGTGGCCAGCGGTTCGAGCGCCGCTCGCATCTCATCCGCCGACGCGAAGCGCATCGCGGGCGTTCGGCCCATTGCGAACGAGATCAACTGCACCAGTCGTGGATCGAGGTCGGGCCGCACCGACGTGAGCGGCGTTCCCGTTCCACCGAGAATCGCGCGCAGCAGATCCGCGGGAGCCTTCCCTTCGAAAGGCGGCCGTCCCGCGAGTGCGCGATACATCAACACGCCGAGCGCATAGAGATCGGTTCGCCCGTCGACTGGCTCGCCCGACATCTGCTCCGGCGCCATGTACGTCGGCGTACCGATGATCACACCCGTTGCCGTGAGTCGCGCGTACCCCTTCGTCTCGGCGAGCTTCGCGATGCCGAAGTCCAAGAGCTTCGCCAGTGATCCGAGCCCCGGCATCTCGACGAGGAACACGTTGTCGGGTTTGAGATCGCGATGAACGATCCCCGCACGATGCGCCGCGCCGAGCGCCGAAAGGATCTGCATCGCGAGCGATACGACCACCGCCGGATCCTGCGTGCCTTCGCGTTGCAGACGCGATCGCAGTGATTCACCGGGAAGTAGTTCCATCACCAGGAACGCGGGCTCGCCCGGCTCGTGGCCGAAGTCCGTGACCTGCACGATGTTCGGGTGCCCGAGCGACGCAGCGGTCTCGGCCTCGCGGCGAAAGCGCTCGAGCACTTCGGAGTCCTCGGCGAGTTCGTGCAAGACCACCTTCACGGCGACGCGCCGTCCGAGGTTTTCCTGCACGGCCTCGTACACGCTCCCCATGCCGCCGCGACCGAGTTCGCGACCGAGGCGGTAGCGCCCACCGATGCGCAATCCCGTGAACGACTGGCGCGGCGTCCCCATGGTTCGAACAAAATACGCCTATCGGCGGCAAACGCCTAGGGCCCACCACAACGCGTTGGCCGAGATCATCGCGAGGGCGCGTCAGCGCGGTGGACCGTCCGCGTCAAAACTCTTTCACTCGTTCTTCGTGAACTCGCGCAGTAACGCACTCACCGTTCGTGTCGTGTCGCGCAGCGCTTCTGCGCGACTGACATGTCCGTCGATCCAGCCTTCGAGCATCGCTCGCCCCGCCGACGTGATCACGTGCGCGAGGATCGTCGCTCGACGCTTCGAGAGTCCCGTGAACTCGGCGATCTTCGGGTGCCACGGCGCCATCAGCCTCGCGAGGATCGAGCGGCCGAGCACCGCAACGTCTGCTTCGGTATCGCGCGCATCGAGCAGTCGCCACGCGCCCGCGCCGCGTTCTTCGATCGCATCGCAGCACGCTTCGATGAACAGCCGCGTGATCGCTTCGACCGAGTCCGGAAGTCGTTCCACCAGGGTCTGACGGAACTTCGCACTCAAGATCGATGCGAAGTCTTCGAGCAGCGCGACGATCAGGGCCTGGCGCGTCGGGAACAGTCGATACACCAGCGGTCTCGACACGCGCGCGTGCGACGCAACCGTCGTGATCTGCACGCTGTCGATGCCGCGCTCGGAGAGCAGCCCGTTGGCGACATCGAGAATCTGGCGGCGTCGTTCGAGGGCGGGAACGCGCGGCTTGCGAGCAACGCGTGCGGCGGGTTTCTTGGGGCGCGGGGACATCGTCGACTGCGCGCGATCGTACAACACGCGTCGATAGCCGGCGCCGAGTCCGTCACGCGCGTGCGGCGCACGTCGTCGGGAAACTGATCTATTCGGCCGCGGCGATCACACGAGCGGCGGCTGCGCGCGTCTTGTTCGGCGAGCCATTCTCGTCGAGACGCGTACCGCAGAGATGGTCCCAGATCGTGAACGCCTCGGCGAAGTTCGTATCGGCGTGCGAGTGGTGGATGTTGTGATGCGCGGACGTATTCACGTACGCGCGCGGCAGGATCGCTTCGACCCAACGCCACGTCACGCCCGAGTGCAGATAGAAGTTGAGGAGCACGAACGCCGCGGACGTCCCGAAGTACAGCGGCGCCCAGTGCGTTGCTTGCGGGATCGACAAGAGCACGATGGGCCAGAACGTGAGCAGCGCTTCGAGCGGGCCGACGGCGAAGCTCGAAAACGTGTTCGGGTCGCGGAAGCCGTGGTGTTCGCGATGAAACGCGAAGAGCCATCGGGTGTGGAGCAATCGATGTTTCCAGTAGAGCCACGCATCGAGCACCACGAGCGCGAGCGCCGTCTCGAGTAGAACGGTCCACGGCGTGGTGTGCGCATCCGCGAGCGACCAGACGAGACCATTCGGCTGACCCGTTCGCGCCTGCGCCACGGGCCACGCCAGCAGGCACGCCGCGACCCACGCGGAGCTGACGGTGGCGAGGGCGCCCTGGAGGCTCATCGGGTCGCGACGCGTGCTCTGAATGCGTTTGCCCACGCGGGCCGCGATCCGATCCATCGACCACGCGGTCAGTAGCAGCCCGCCCGCGATCGCGACGAACGCCACTGCGAGACACGCGTACCAGACGAGCGAGCTGCGGGGATGGAGCAGTCCCGACAGTCCCAGTGCGGCCAGAAGTCCGCGGTCGAGCCATCGAGCCACGAGGCGGCGCCGCGCCGCAGAACCACCGATCGCGGCCGGCGCGATCGGTTCGTGCGCGAGCGCATCGGGAGACCCGGGAAGGGAAGCAGTACTCATCGAGACACCTCCAGTTGAAGAATCGTTACAGCATGTAACGAAAACCGTTTCACGGTGTCAAGGAGCGGTCGGCGGGGAGTGCGGGAGCGGAAGTCGTTCGCGCTCGGACGCACATTCGGATCGACGTCGGGCGTCGTTGGACCGCGTCGGCGCCTGCACTTCCGTGACGGCTTGCGGACCGGTGATTGGGGGGACGCTTACGAGTCCGAGCGATTCGGCTGTGCCGCTACTCGAACGGATGGCCGTCGTCCGCGGGTCGGCACTCGCGTCGACGCGCTCCTTACGGCACCACGGAACACCACGAGGGCAGGTTGCCCGGCAAGCCGCCGTCGAGATACGGCGATTGATCCGGGCCGAGTCCATACGGGTGATCGAGCATGAACTGCCAGATCGACTCGAAGCGGGTACCACCATCGGGAACTGGCAGCGGCGGCACCGCGTGCCCGGCGTCGTGGATGCACTGCACCGCGAAGTGATGATCGCAGCGGAGTGCGTCGCGATAGAGCATCGACGCTTGCTCGAAGTCGATGATGAAGTGATCGGTCGGTCCGCCCCACAGCACGAGCGCCGGGAACTTGTTGTCCTGCGGCTCGTAGTGCATCGCGAGCACGCCGCGCTGCTGCCCGAGTCCGCCACTGAGTGATGCGATCGACGCGAGGTGATTCACGCGCGGAGTGGTCGAGAGGAACGTGAGCCACAGCCCGCCGGCGCTGACGCCCGCTGCGTGGATGCGCCGCGGATCGACGCGGAACTGTCGGGTCACACACGCGAGCATGTCGTCGAAGAAACGCAGCTCGGGTTCCTGCCCGCCGCGCTCGATGAACGGCCAGTCGAATCCGTACGTGAGCGCACCCCCGTCGGCGTCGCGAAGCGCTTCTGGCACCACGGCGATGAAGCCCAGTTGTTCGACGGCGCGCTCCATTTCGCCCTCGCGAATGAACTGCCCTGCGTTACCCGCCAGCCAGTGCCATCCGACGATCATCGGGAGCGGCCGATCGCCGGTGTACCAGCTCGGAACGAGTACGTAGAACGATCGCGCATCGGTGCCCGACATGAAGTTGTCGTTGCGTGCGAGGTCGGCGGTCGGCCCCGCGCGAAGCACCGGGCACGTGCCGTTCGAGTAGTCGGGGAGGGGCGGCGGATCGCGAAGCCAGACGTCCGGCGGAAACTCGCTGCGTGTGCAACTCGGTCCGGCGTCGACGACGGCGTCCATGCCGATGTCGGTCGGCTCGGGCACGTCCGCGCTGCCATCGTTCGTGACGACGTCGCTCGTGCCGCTGTCGGCGGTGCGATCGCCGGAGCAGGCGGTCGCCGCGATGCCGAGGGCGGCGCACGTGAGAAAGCGGACCCACGATTCGGTGACGATGGTGCTCACACCGCGATCGTACTCGACTCGAACGCCAACGGCCGTCGTGCGGCCCCGCGTCGCGAGGGCTCGCGCACTCGATCCAGACCCGGTCGTCCCCGCGCGTGAGCCTCGATCGAAGGCGTGGTTCGAAAAGCCGAAACGATCCTTTTCGCACAGCGCTGTTGGGCTCCGCAAATATAATTTAGATACGTATGATTTAGCCCACTGTATCCGCATTGACTAAAGCCGGGCCTACAGCGCTGCTTCATTGGGAACGTGGGGCGATCGCGCAGTGTCCTGGATTTGAAATGTACTCCGTCGCGAACCACGACTGGTCGCTGGACGGAACGACGGCGAGCCGCGTTCGAAACGCGCGCGCAATCGTGATCTATCGGGGCATCGGTGTGAACGCCGGAAAGCTCGCGACGGAGCGCGCCGCACGAAAGTCGCTCCCGCGTGTTTCGGATATTCGCGGCGCATTCGCGCAATCAGCCTGTGTGCGTGCCGCGAGCCAGTTGTAATTGCCTATCCTCAATGAGGCGACCGAAGTGAAATGAATCGATTCATTGTTCTGACTTCATTCTCAACAAGCGTGTTAGCCGGTTCTCATGAACGACTTCATCGATCGCCCGGGTGCTTCGTCGCAACGCCGTCGGAACATCGCCGTGCTCGCCGCGCTGGCCTTGGTGGGCCTGGCAGGATGTGCACCGGAGGACGGCCAGAACGTCGATCCGATCAATGCCGGTCATGGCAACGGCAACAGCGACGGCGGCGCGTCGGAGACGCACGGCAACGGCCACGCGAACGGACTCTATTGCCCACCGGGCTCGCGTTTCTTGCACTGGGCAGCGACTTGTACCGGCGCGAATGCGGCGACGCCGGCCGCGGTGATCTCCGGCGCCCCCGGCGATGTCGTGGCGCTCGGCGGGATCAACAGTGCGTTGCTGCCGTGCGCACGAGCAGCGGTGTGCGGCCCCGCCCACCCGGCGACGCTGCTCTTCTCGGA
>CBIHQZ010000195.1:0-8938 GCA_966212315.1 uncultured Myxococcales bacterium | reverse complement strand
CGCGAACGCGAACGTCGGCGATGCAACACCCGCCAGGGCAGCGGCCACCGCCTCCTGCGCAGCAAGGGTCGGGTCCGACGCGGTGCTCTTTCCCACGGTGAGCGATGTACTCATGATCGTTTGAGCACTCGGTGTGCATCGGACGCGCCGCAGGTGTCAAAGACGAGTGTGGACCTCACCCCGGCTGCCGCCTGCCCCTCTCCCTCCGACGCCAGCGCGTGGCGCGCGTGCCCGAGGCGTCGTCGAGAGAGGGGCTGGAACGATGGTGGCGCGAGGGGAGCAGCGATTGCGCGAGGCGCGAGTGAGCACTGGGGCGAGCAGAGACGCGCACACCGCGACGCTCGCGCCCGGTCTACACGCCGCCACGTTCGTCGCGCGATGCCTCGGCGCCATCCACGTTCTCGGCGCGCGTTGCGCACCACGCATCCTGATCACCGATCACCCAACATTCTTCGAGCCCCTCTCTCGACGACGCCTCGCGCTCGCGCGTCACCGCTGGCGTCGGAGGGAGAGGGGCGCGCGGCAGCGGGGGTGAGGTTCCTACGGCCCCCCGCCGTCGCTCGGCGCTTCGCTCGCGCGCGGCACTTGATCGAGACACCCGATGCGACGGAACACCATCGGGTCGTTCACTGCGCGACCGCCGTCGTTGTTCACCGATTGAAATTCTTCGCGCTCGGGATCGATCGTGCCGGTGAAGTGGTCGGGGTGATAGTCGATCGCTCGCAGCGCCCCGTTGCATCGCACTTCGCGAAGCCGCCACGAGTGCGCGCCGAAATCGACGTGACGCCCGGTCGCGAATCCCTCGGCCGGTTCGTCGACGAGAAAGTCGAATCCATCGGGGCCGCACGCGGACGGACGAATCGAAAACGGTCCGCCGTCCCACTGATGCACCACCATCGATCCGTGGATCTCGTTGCTCGCACCGCGGTGGATGAACAACGTCGCGAGCATCCAATCGCCATAGATCGGGTCGTACTTCTGCGCGCGCCACGTCCCCACGACTTCGTCGTCGCAGTGCACCGCGCGGGGAAGGATCGCGCGTTGTTGACCGACGCTTCCGGGTCGCAGTCCGCTGTTGCGAAGAAACTCGCCGGTGCCGCCGCCGGGCGCGCCGGGCTGCGCTTCGCTCGGCGTCGACGCGGGTGACGCATGCGCGTTCGTCCCGGCCCGCGGTTCTGCCGGCGCGGGCGGCGGCGCTTCGGCCGGTTCGTTGTCGTGCGCGGGTTGCGTCGGACGCGGCGCGTGCGCCGAGCGACCCGTGTCGTGCTGCGGCGATTGCGTGGTGCTCGGCGTCTCCGACTGATTCGGCGTCGGCGCGGCGTTCGGCGTGGGCTGCGTCTCGGTCGAGGGCGCACTCGCGGGTGCGGCCGCGCGCGCGCCACCCATGCGTTCCGCCGGCGGTGCTTCGAGCGCGACTTCGACCGCGGAGCCTCCCGAGCCGGAGCGCCCTTTTTCGCCGTCTTCGCCCGATTTGTCGGCCATCGGCGGGACGAGCACGATGATGCAACCACGCCACGTGAGCGACACGATCAGCGCGAGGATGAACGCGTGGATCACCGCCGAGAGCGAGATCGCGTACCCGATGGGCGTGCGCGGATCGGGGTGCGGTACGACGGGTACTGGGGGTCGGAAGAGATCTTCGTCCACGAAGGCCTGCGCAGCTACTGTGTCCCGAGCGCGGCGAGAGTTCCACCGTCCGCGCAGTTCGCGGTTTGACGCACGCGCGGCGTCGCGCGACACCGCGGTTCGTGGTGAACCCATCGGGCGACTTGCTATTCCACGACGAGGCGGCGCGATTCGCCCGCGCGTGTGCGAACGCGGCCGGGCTGGGTGATCGGGTCGAGATCGTGCTCGATGCGCCCGCCAATGCTCTCTCCATCAGCGGCCCCGATCACTTCGGTTTTCTGGGCACGACGACGTGGCGTTCGTTGCGCGTGCGTCTACCGGCCGCGCCCCGAGCGATCGCGACAGTGCTCGCGCGGCTCGTGTTCGGTGAGTTCTACGCGACCGACGACGAGATCGTGGCGCGCGCGAACGAGTTGCCGTTGATGCTCGCGATGGCACTCACGGGCACGCGTTGATCACACCCGCACGTCCGGCTCGGGCGGCGCGCCGTCGGCGAGACGGCGCTCGCGCCACGCGCGCGTTGCATCGAATCCGAACGCATCGAGCGCGGGAACGACGGCGCCCTCGATCGTTCCGTAGAACACTTCGCTCGCACGCGCACCATCGACGAAACCCAGCGCGCGTTCATCGTCGGTGACTCGCGGCGCATCGGGTGCGGGACGTCCGCCGAGCACCCGCTCGATCACCGCGAAGGCGTGTTTCAGATAGCGATGGATGCTTCCCCGCACGTCGGGATTCGCATCGATCCAGGGCTGCCACGCGGCGAGATAGTGGAACCCGAATTGTCCGTGCAGCACTTCGTCGGCGAGCAGCTCGCGATTGCGCAGTCGCATGTACGGATCGGTGGTGTTCTCGAGCGTGTCGACGAAGTTCGCGACCGCGACCATCTCGCTGAGGCACGTCGTGTAGATCACGGTGCGCATCGCGCGCTCTTCCGGCGAGCAGCCGCGATGGACTGCCAGCGGTTCGACGTCGATGCGCGACCTTCGCGAGGCCGTGCCGCCCAGTGCTTCCACTACGCGTCCGCAGGTCTCGGTGTGGCGCAGTTCGTCCTGCGCCATTCGCAACATCACCAGCTTCGCGTCGAGCGTGGCGTTCGCTTCCATCAATTGCGCCGCGAGAAACGAGAACACCGTGGTCGATCGATGCTCGAACGCCATTCGCTCGAGCCACATCGCGCGCACGCGTTCGATCGCGCGCGGATCGTACGTCTTCGGATCGAACACCACGCCGGGCTCCGGCTTCACCCGCGCGAGCGCGTCGCACACCGCGCGGTATTCCTTCTCGAGCGGGCCGCCCGTGAACGCGATCGTGAGGTCGGCTTCGATGCGTTCCATCGCGTCCCCCGTGCTCAGCCGATGCCGTAGCCCTTGAGCTTCTTGTGCAGCCCTTCGCGCGTGATCCCGAGATCCTTCGCGGTCGCACTCTTGTTGCCGCCGTGTTCGCGCAGCGCTTCGATCAAGAGCCACTTCTCGATGTGTTCGATCATGTCCTTCAGCGTGCCGCGCGGCGGACGGATCTTGTCGAGGATCCCTTCGACGCTGCGAATCTTCGGCGACAGATCGGCTGGCATCACGTAGCCGCCCGCGTCGGTCTGGATCACCAGACGCTGCACTTCGTTTTCCAGTTCGCGCACGTTGCCTGGCCACTGGTAGCTCATGAGCAGCTCCATCGCCTGCTGCGAGAAGCCCGCGATCGGCTTGCCGAGTTCACCCGAGTAGCGCTTGAGGAAGAAGTTGCAGAGCAGCGGGATGTCGTCGCGTCGCTCGCGCAGCGCGGGGAGACGGATCGGGAACACTTGCAGGCGGTAGTACAGATCCTGGCGGAAGCGCCCGGCCTTCACTTCGTCTTCGAGCTTGCGATTGGTGGCCGCGACGATGCGCACATCGATCGTCTTCGTCACGCCCGATCCGAGCGGGCGGATCTCGCCTTCTTGAAGAACACGCAACAGCTTCGACTGCAGCGAGAGCGGCATCTCGCCGATCTCGTCGAGGAACATCGTGCCGCCGTCGGCGAGTTCGAAGAGCCCCTTCTTGTCCTGATCGGCGCCGGTGAACGAACCCTTCTTGTGACCGAAGAGTTCGCTCTCGAGAAGATTCTCCGGCATGGCGGCGCAGTTCTGCGCGACGAACAGCTTGTCCTTGCGGCGCGATTGATAGTGCACCGCGCTCGCGACCAACTCTTTGCCGGTGCCGGTCTCGCCCTCGATGAGCACCGTCACGCGCGTGTCGACGACCTTCTGCAGGGCGTTGAACATCGCTTTCATCGCGCTCGCGTCGCCGATGATCCCTTCGAACTTTTTCTGCGCGCGTTGCTTGAGATAGTTCGCCTCGGTCTTGGCGTGCGCTTCGGCTTGCTTCAGACGTCGATGCATTCGCGCGTTCGCGATCGCGAGCGAAGCCTGCTGCGCGACGACGGTGAGCAGATCGAGATCGCGTTCGCGAAAGATCCCGGGCGATGCGCGATTGTCGACTTGCAGCACGCCGAGGATGTCCTCGCCCTTCCAGAGCGGCACCGCCATCGTCGAGAGAATGCTGGCGCCCATGATCGACGCGCTCTGCGCAACGTCGCGCTGCGCATCGGCGGCGAGCACGGCAGCGCGTTGCTCGACGACCTTGCGGAACACCGACCGCGACACCGGAATCGGCTCGAGCTGCGGACCGGTCGCACCACGCACGCGCGTCGTGACGGGCACGTACGCATCGAGTTCGGGCGGCGCGCTGTCACGCGGCGCATCCTTGCCCGTGCGCGCGGCCGGCGCCGCGGCTTCCTGCGTCTCGTCGCGCAGCACCACCGTGAGATGTGTCGCGCGCGGAAGCAGCGTGAAGATCGAGTCCGCGACGGCATCGAGCACTTCGTCGAGTTCGAGCGGCGCACCGATCGCGCGTGATGCTTCGTACACGGCCTTCAACGAAACCGGATCGCCCTCGACGATCTGCCGCGCTTCCGCAATCGATGCGACCGAGCGCATCGCGACGACGCGCGATTCGGGCTGCACCGGCGCGGGCACGATCTGCGGCGCGGAGCCCGGCGACGTCGGCGGCATCGCGAACGGATCGCTGTTCGTCGTGGCAATCGTCGGGTAGCTCACCTTCACGGTCACCGGGTGCTCGGGGTCGCCGAGCATCAGCTTGTCGCCAGGGCGAAGCTCACGTTCGAACTGACAGCTCGAATCGACTGGCAGCGTCTGATCGCCACGAATCACGCGTGAACCATTCGTGCTGCGCAGGTCGCGATACCGAAGCGCCTCGCCCGCCGCGCCGATCTTGAGCACGCCATGCGATCCCGACACGTGCCAGTCGGGCAGATGCAGATCGTTGCTCGGCGCGCGCCCCAGCGTGATTTCCGTGGCCTCGCGTTCGAGCGATTGTCCGCGCGCTTCCCCCTGTTCGACCTCGAGTCGGATCACGGGCGAAACGTAGTACGAAACCGCTGCGGAAGGGGAGTCGCAGTGCATCGTGCGTGACGCGGTGCTTGCGCTTTGCGCGGGCGGCGAGGCACCGTGCGCTGGCCGTGGCGGAACGTTGGGTGGTCTATCTCGTGCGCTGTGCCGACGACTCGCTCTACGCGGGCATCACCAACGCACTGGATGCGCGCATCGATGCGCACAACGCGGGGCGCGGCGCGAAGTACACGCGATCGCGGCTCCCGGTGACGCTGGCGTGGTCGAAGCGGGTTGCCACCTCGACGATTGCGCGACGGGCGGAATACGCGATCAAGCAGCTGCCGCGCGAGACGAAGTTGCTTCTTGCGGCGGGTGAAGAACGCGTGTGGCGGCGGTTGCGGGCTGGGTTGCGGGAGGAGGGGTAGAGCGCGCAGTAGCCCCTGCCGCTCACCCCGCTTCACACCCACGAAACCCTTCTTCCAGCGCGGCGCGATCGAGCCCGAACCCGACCACCACCATGCGGCTCGCACGCACTTCACCGGCACCCCACGGCGCACCGAACGTGACCGCGAGTTGATCGGCAACCCCGTGCAGCACCAGACGCACGTCGAGCCCCGCCACCGCGACGATTCCCTTCGTGCGCAAGAGTCGCCCCGCATGCGACGCGAGTTGTTCTTCGATCCAATCGATCAACCGCTCTTCGTCGACTTCGCCCTCGATCGCGAACGACAGCGACTCGATGCCGTCGACATGCACCGACATGCGCGGGCGTGCCAGCCGCCAGCGCGGATCGAACTGCGATCGCATCGCGAGCACCGTCGCGAGGGAAGCCCCGGGCGGATCGACGATCTCGCCGTGATCTGCGCGCACCACGACCGCCGTGCCATTGCGCGCGGCGACGGTCTCGAGCGCCGCGTCGTTTCGTTCCGGCGCATCACCCATCGATCGCGACAGCACCACCACGTCGGCATATCCGAGTTGTTCGCGCGCGAGGTCGTTGCCGGCGAGCGCATCGATGCGTTCGGCATCGAGCACCGTCACGATGCCGTCGAGTCGAAGCAGCGAGGCCTGCGGACCGTTCGAGATCGCGCGCAACACGCCGGCCGGCGACGCCGCGCCCGACGTCTCGACGAACACGCGCCGTGGCGGATGAGCACGCGATGCGAACCCCGTGAGTGCGGCGACCAGCTCCGCGTGCGTCACGCAGCACACGCATCCGCCGGTGACTTCGACGAGAGCCCGCACGCGTTCGCGCAACAGCTCGCCGTCGATCCCGATCGCACCGAACTCGTTCACCACCACGGCGACGTCATCGCGCGCGTAGTCGCGCAGCCATCGGTTGAGCAGCGTCGTCTTTCCCGCGCCGAGAAAGCCGGTGATCACGGTGACCGCGACGCGACGGTCCGCGCCTTTTTCGTCTTCGTTCGGGGGATTCAAGCGAACTGCTCCATGGCCCGCAATACGTGCGGGATCAATGGCCGCGATCAGTATCGGTACCGCGCTGGCCCCGGCGACATCGGAACCGAGCGTGAGCAAGTCGTCGAAAAAGGCCGCGCGTAAGTCAGACCTGTTCGGTGCGCGATTCACACCCTCGGACGTTCCGCACATTCGCGCGCAGCGGAAACGTCATCCGCAGGCATCGGTGTCGGCGCCCTTCGAGGCGGTGACCATTTTCGATCGTCCGACACGTCCGGTCGAAGTGCCCAACGTCGAGTTCCCACTCTCGACGCGTCCCACGACGCCGACTCCGGTGCACCTTCAAGCACCGCGTGCAATCGCCGCGGACCTCGCGCCGAGCGAACGCGTCACATTGCCGGCGGTGATCCGCGTGCCACCCGAAGCGGTGCGTGGTCGCGTCGAGTCGATCCCTGAACTCCCCGCGGTGCCGCCGGTCGAAGCTGCGGTGGTGAAGCAGACCGATGCGAATCACTCGAAGCGCGCGACACCCGCGCCGCGAAGCGATCGCGGTCGTGCGGTGGCGCTCGCAGTGGGATTGCTCGTCGGCGCGGCGACCGCTGCGGTGGTGACGCGATGGACGATGGCACCCCGCGCGGTGAGTGAGTCTTCGCGGGCAACGATGGGCGAGCAGGCACGCTGACGTAGCTCCTCGCGCCCTCGGAAAGGCGCTCTGCACCCCGCCTACGGCAAGTAACACGCGCACTCGAGGGTGCTGCCGTTCGCGCTCTGACACGGGCATCCACCCGTCGAGGGCTCGCCGCACAACGACGCGGCGCATCCGCACGAGATCGCTGTTTCGCACGAGATCGGCGCAAGGTCGCAGCGGAACGATTCCGAGTACGCGACACAACAGTTGCCCGCGAGTCGCTCGCCCGGATTGCATCCGCCGTCTTCGACCATGCGGCACGCGCCGCCTGTGGAGACGCTGTGAACGCAGATCTGATTGCCGGTGCAGGTCATCGTGCCGCAAGCGACGCCGCCGCCCGCATCGATGGCCTGGCTGTCGGGCGCGCCGCCGTCGCACTGGCCCGGGAACACTTCGACGTGCGTCCAGCGTGTGCCGTCGCAACGCGCGATGTTGCAGAACTGGCAAGGGTCGCTGCACGTGCCGCACGTCTGACCGCTGGTCGAACACGGCTGTCCGTCGAGCGTGCTCGGGTCCCCCGGACACACGAAGGCCGTGTCGAGGGTCGCGTCGGCGTTCGTCGTGACGTCCGAGCCCGTGTCGGTCGACCCGTCGGCGGTGACGGTTGCGCCGTTGCAGGCGGCGAGTGCGAAGAGCGTGATGGCGAGAGCGCGGCGCGCGAGCGAGGCGGGATTGTTCATGGCGCGTCGAGCAGAGCAGGTCGCGTGCCGGGGGACCAGTGGCGAAACAATGGGAGATTCGGTGCGGTGCTTGTGTCGCAATGTGCCGACGGATCCGGCGTCGTCGAAAGACGGGTCTCACCGAGGCGGATGCGTGCGAAGGGCGGGCAGTTTTCAGGACGCTCAGTCTGGACCGAATCGTTCAGCGTCAGAACGGCCCGCTGGCAATCGCGACGCACGAATACGTCGTCGCAGGGTCGATCGCGACGGGCGCGGACCAGGTGCGCGCGGCAACGTCGGTCAAGCGCGAGTGCTGCAGGTGCGACATGTTGTCGATCCACACCATGTCGAGAACCGCGCCGGCGTCCGCGCTGCGGGCCAGTGCGAGCGGCATCCACTGTGACGAACCCGTGATCGCATTGGGAACTGGCGTGAAGGCCGACCACGACGCGCCGTCGAACATTCCGAAGCGGAAGATCGGTGCGCTGCCGCCGGTGGGCGTCGCCCGATAGACCAGTGCGATGCGCCCGTCGGGCATCGAGGCGAGCATGAATCCGCGGAACGATCCGCCGACGAAATCGCTCGCAACGGGTGTGGCCGCGGACCATGCGCCGGCGCGGTACACCGCCGACTGCAATCCCGTTGCGAACATCCCGCCCGTGTCCCAGACAGCGACCACTTCGTCGGCCGTCGTGCGCCGCGCCAGGAGGATCTCGAAGCCCGACAGCGGGCCGGTCGCACCAGGGATCGGAGCCTGCGCGCTCCATGTGCTTCCGGTGCGCCGTGTGAACCCGTACGAGCCGACGAACGAGGAGCCGGTCGGCGTCAACACGCCGAAGGCGACGAGGCGATCCGCGAGGCCGGTCACGGCGACCGAGGGGGCGCCGGCGATCTGGTTGTCGTGGGTCGACACGACGCCGGTCGACTCGGGCGTCGATTCCCACGTCGACGCGAGCGAATCGTAGCGTGCGAGCACGAGTGCACTGCTCGCGTCTGCCACCACGGTGGGCAACAGCGCGCCGGTCGCGTCGACCAGCGGCAGTCCCACGCGGCCGGTCGAAAGGCCGCTCGAGTGATGCATCGCCCACGCGCCACCGGACCAGAGCGCGCTCAAGAGATTGGCAGTCGCCGTGGTGGCGATCAGCGTGCCGAGGCCCCGACCGT
>CBIHQZ010000194.1:0-8950 GCA_966212315.1 uncultured Myxococcales bacterium | reverse complement strand
TGAGCACGTACTTCTTCTCGTCGGGCACGCGACCAGCGGCGTGCCATCCAAGCGTGTCGAGCACGAGTTTGCCGAAGGCGGCGCGAGCAGGTCGATCGTGATGAGCTGACATCTGTGGGCGGCGGAGGATCCGTGAGCGCGCCGCTCGCGTCGAGTCATCTTGCGCGCCCATCGACGATTCGCGCGCATCGGCAAGATCGTCAGCCGTGATAGACGCGCGACGCGACGATTCGTCCGTCGACGATGTCGAACGCTTCGGCGACGGGCATCGCGGGTTGTCCTTCGGCGTGACGCACGTACTCGATGAACACGCGATCTTCGCTCGCGGTGAATGCGAACGGTTCGTAACGAAGTCCCGGCGTCCGTGCGATCGCATCGCGCCACCACGCGCCGAGCGCGTCGCGTCCCACCAGCTTGCCCCCCGTGTCGGGATGGTGCGCGCGGATCTTCGGCGAGGTGTGGGTGGCATCGGGCGCGTAGAGCGACACGAGCGCGGTGACGTCGTGCGCGTTGAATGCAGCGATCCATGCGTGGGCGATCGCGAGCGGCGACTTCGGATTCATCGCGCGCATCGTAGCCCGCGCGCGGTGTGCCTCGGACGAATGATTTCCCGCTTCGAATGGGGCCTTTCGCGCACGAAACTCGCGGTTCTGCGCATCGACTGATGCTGCCCGTGCGGTGGTTGCCACGTCGTCACCACCCCCGTAGTCTCCCCGGCCGCACCGCGCCCGAGGGGGCGGAGCCCCGGATCGTCGGAACGCGCCGGGAACAAGACGCGGTCCTGTCCGATCCACGGACTCTCACGGAGGAATCATGAAGCGCACGATGTTGGTCTCGTCTCTTCTTCTCGTTGCTGCAGTCGGCTGTCGTCGCACGGAGCCCGCGCAGCCCGCGCCCGCTCCGACGCCCACGCCGGGCATGCCCGGTCAGATGCCGGGGATGATGCCGGGCCAGATGCCGCAGATGCCGGGCCAGATGCCGGGCATGATGCCGACGGCGGCGGGTGGCGGGCAGTGCGTGCAGTACGCGCAGTGCTGTGCCGCGGTTGCCGCGCGTCCGAACATGGGCACCGTCGCGCAGACCTGTGCGCAGATCCCGAACCTCATGGCGATGGGCCCGAACGGCGAGACCGCGTGTGCGGGCGGCATGACCGCGCTGCGCAACATGGCCGCCGCGATGGGTGGCGTTCCTCCGCAGTGTGCGGGCGGCGCGGCGATGCCGGGCATGCCGACGGCGATGCCGGGCGCCATGCCGGGCGCGATGCCGGGTGCAGCGCCGGGTGCGCCGGCCGGGATGCTCACCGTCGGTGGAACGACGCAGGGCGCGCTCGCGAGCGGCGACACGGTCCTCGCGGACGAAGGCGGACGCCTCGCGGACGACTACCAGATGATGCTCACTGCCGGTGCGCCGATCACGATCGTCACCCGCGGTGGTCCCTCGACGCAGAACGCTGGCCAGACGCTCGACGTCGTGACCGCGGTGATCTGCAACGGTCAGCAGGTTGCGCGTGACGACGACGGCGCGGGCTACCCGAACAGCCGCATCGTCTACACGCCGACCGCGAGCGGCATGTGCACCGTGCGCGTGATGGGCTTCGCAGGCGACCAGGGTTCGTACACCGTGCAGTCGTACGCCGGCGCGCTCGAGAACCAGACCTGATCGCTGCTTCGACGACCGCGTGAGCGCGTGCACGACGCACGGTGTTCACGCGGTTTCTCTCGCCTCCCCTCGCCTCGCATCCACCATCATCCACGCCGCTCGATCAGCTTCGCGCAGAGGCCGCGCGCGACCGTCGCCTCATGCGCTATGGTCCGCGCGCCATGAGCCACGAAGACAAACTCGAGACCTTTCCCAAGCTCCCGCTCGGCGGCGTCGACCGGCGCGCGATCGTCGACGTTCTCGCGAAGCAGGGCCCGCAGACAGCGACCGCGGATCTCGCCGCGCAACGCGCGCAGCTCACCGCGCAAGGCACCGATCTCGCGTCCGACGCGTGCGTGCTCATGCTCGGCGGGTCGAACGGCATTCTCCGCGCCGTCGCGATCCAGCTCGTGTTCGCCGAGAAGATCCCGGTGTTCTGCGTGCACTACGACAGCGAGAAATTGCAGATCGGCGGGCATCACGCGCGCGCCATCGCAGCGGCTGCGAAAGAGGCGGGAGTCGCAGCGGACTTCAAGAATGCCGATGCCACGAACCCCGCGGTGATCGCCGAAGTCGTCGAGTCGTTGAAGGGTCGCTATCGCGTGGTGCACTTGATCAACGGCATCGCAGCCGGTGCGACGAAGCGATACGAGCAGTTCGGCAAGACGAAGGTGCGCGATCTCGATGTCGCGTTCGATCCGGTGCGGCAGATCCCGGATTTCTCGCGCTGGGAGAGCGTTCGCAAAGTGGGCCTGGTCGACGTGGACACCGCCACGCAGCAGGACATCGATCGCACCAACAAGATGATGGGGAACTCGACGCAGCCGTGGGCCGACGCGCTCGCAGCGGCGGGGTTGCTCGTGAAGGGCGAGAGCATCGTCGCGTTCGCGGACTACGACTTCGAGCCCGACGATCCGGTCTACGCGAAGGGCCCGCTCGCGGGGGCGAAGGTGCTTCAGCGCGAGAGCATGGCGAAGATCGCTTCGCAGTACGGCGTGCGCACGGTGCGACTCTGTTATCCGGCGATGAACACCACCGCGATCGGCGCGATTCCGGGCGGCATGCTGATGTTCGCGGGGACGGCCGAGTTGATGATTCGCGCGAACAGGTATCGCAACATCGCGGCGCTCGCGCGCGACACGATGCCGCTCTTCCAGAAGACCTTCACGTCGAACGAGCTGCGACTCGACGACGCGTACCGCGCGGTGCTCCCCGCGTTCCACGAACTCACCGCGGACCTCACCAACGACGAACTCCGCGCGCGCCTCGCGCACGTCGTCGGCCACGCGGGCCTCTGATCGCGCCTCGCTTCGCACGCGAAGAATCACTTCCATCCCCGCTGCTGCGGATCACAGTTCCCATCCGCACGGCCGAGATTGTGCACAGGCCAGCTGGCACCTGCACTGCAACTCATTCCCATGAGCGCATGCGGCGGTTGTGAACGCGCGCTCGCGGGGAGGCAGACATGAATGCGAGGCGAGGAAGCATGGCCGTCGTCGTGATGGCGCTTGCCGGCTGCGGTGGATCGTCGACGACCGGTCCCGACGCGAGTGCGCGCGACGTCGCGACAAACGATGCGTTGCGACTGGTCGGTGATTCCAATATCCCCGGACTCGACAGCAGCACGGCCGACTCGGGTGTCGTCGAATTCGACTCGACCGTTGCGATGGATGCGACGGCGCCGATGGATGACGCGGGGCTTCCCGCCGAAGACGTTGCACCGACTGGTGACGATGCGACGTCGGCTGTAGACGCGACGCCGCCGCCGACGGATTCGCCGATCGTCATGCCGGACGCCGCGGGCTGTCCCGACGGTCAAGGGATGTGTCCTCGCACGCCGTTCAACAACGAGCAGATGAGTTCGTACACGTGTCAGCCGCTCGTCGCGGGTGTATGTCCCGCGCCGGATCTCATCGTCGTGGGTGATCTCCTCGTCGACGACGGCGACGGCCACCGCATCGGCATGACGGTGCAGAACTTCGCCGCGGGCGATGCGGAAGTCGCCGAGGGGTGCGTTCAGGGCGCGGGCTCGCGACGTCTGTTGCGATTCAATTTCGCCGCAGCGAACGTGGGCACGCAGAACATGAACGTCGGTCGTCCTGACGAGCGCGACGCGACGCACTGGGAGTTCTTCGCCGCCCACGGTCACTTCCATGTGAAGGGCTGGGGCGATTACCGACTTCGCACGATCGGCGACAACGCCGAGGTGGGCTACGGCCACAAGCAGTCGTTCTGCCTCGAGGACAACATCCGTACGAGCGATCGCTCCGGGCCGCGACAGTTCGCGCCGCCGCTGTGTGAGCACTTCGATCCGAACGAACCCTTCGAGAGCCGTCCCGAGTTCGGTCTGTCGGTGGGATGGGGCGACGAGTATCCGGCGAACGTCCGTTGCCAATGGATCGATCTGGGCACGAGCGATCCGGCAGGCACTGGCTTCGTGCGCGACGGGTTCTACAACCTCGACGTCTCGGTGAACATGAGCCGCGACGGATCGCATCTGTACCGAGAGAACAACTACGGCAACAACACCGTGCGCACTCGCGTGCAGATCACCGGGAACACTGTGCAGGCGTGCGCCGAACACGCGGGCGAAACGTGCTCCGGCGGTCACTACCGTTGCGACGGATCCTGCGGCTGAGCTGCTTCTTCGTCGTCCTCGGTGAACCGCGCGCTCACCGCGAGCGCGCGGTCGAGCCGTGTAAGAAACTCACGGCGCGGAATCGATTCGCACCCGAGCGATGCCAGATGCTCGGTGAGCACCTGCACATCGAACAGCAGGTATCCGCCGCGCACCAGTCGCTGGGCCAGATGTGCGAACGCGACCTTCGATGCATCCGTGCGCCGATGGAACATCGACTCACCCGCGAACATCCCGCCGATCGACACGCCGTAGATCCCGCCCACCAGTGATCCGTCGTCCGTCGACCAGACCTCGACGCTGTGCGCCCATCCGAGGTCGTGCAGCTTCGAATAGGTGTCCATCACGTCGGACGTGATCCACGTGCCGTCTTCACGCAGACGCCCGCACTCTTTCATCACCGCGCGGAACGCACGGTCGTGAGTGACGGTGAAGGCATCGCTGCGCAACGTGCGGCGGAGCGAGCGCGACCAGTGGAGCGGCCGATCGATCGCGAGCACCGCGCGCGGATCGGGCGACACCCACGGCACGACGCGCGACGACACGGGCCACGGAAAGATCCCGCGCCGGTAGGCCGCGAGCACGATCGACGGATTCATCGTGCGGCTGACCGCGGCGACTTCGTTCGGTCCCAGCAAGCGCGGGTCGGGGAAGAACGCGACGGCGCTCGCCGGTTCGACGGGGGGGAATGGGGGTCTTTGCGCCGGGACGTTCACGGAAAAACGCCGTGAAGCATGGCGTGCGCGGGTGACCGAAGCAACCATCCGCGAGGGGTGCGTCGCACGGTGTTACGGTGCGTGCCCACGGAGGATGTCGACGATGGAAGCGCTGCAGGATCGTTTCGCACCCCACAATCGCTGCTTCGGCTGCGGCCCCGCCAACGATCGCGGGCTCCGATTGAAGAGTCGCCCCACCGGCGGCGCGAACAGCGAGGTCATCGCCGACTTCACCCCCGAGCCGTTTCACGAAGCGTTCGAAGGGATCGTGAACGGCGGCATCATCGGAACGGTGCTCGACTGCCACAGCAACTGGTGCGCGGCGTATCACCTGATGAACGAACGCGGGCTCGATACCCCGCCGTGCACGGTCACCGCGGACTTTCACGTGATGCTCAAGCGACCGACACCGAGCAACACGCCGCTCGTCGTGAAGGCTCGGGCGGTGTCGACCGAGGGCGACAAGGTCGTGATCGAGGCCACGCTCGAAGCGAACGGCAAGATCACCTCGACGTGCAGGGGCACGTTCGTCGCGGTCCGCGAAGGTCACCCCGCGTATCACCGCTGGTAGCCTCTGCGAGGCTCGCGGTCGAGGGACGCCACCGCCCCCGTTCGCTCTCTCCAAGACTACGGCCGAGCGTGCATGCGCTCCGGGCACGCTCGCTGCACCCAATCCCTGTCGACCGGATTATCGCGCTGCGCAGTTCGCACACTTCGCGACGCACGCGTACGGCCGTGATGTGAATCGTGGCGGGCGCGGGTTCGTCGATGTTCTGCAGTCGATAGGAATCACACAGGCACAAGGAGGAACTCATGCGCCTTGCACTCACTGCTCTCGCACTCGGACTCACGACGGTCGTGACGGCCGCGCCGGCCCTCGCAGATCCGCCGCGGATCCACGTGCAGTTCGGCGTAGTCCCGCCTGCGCCGCCCGTGTACGTCGCGCCGGCTCAACCGGTGCCGCAGCCTCCGCTGTACTCGCAGTCGTATGGCCAGCCCTACGGTTACGCGCAGCCCGTCTACGGACCGCAGCGATACCGCGGCGGTGGTCCGCGCTGGCAGGACCCGCGCTTCTTCGGAATGCGCGTGCACGATCAGATGGGACAGATCTCGTCGGAGCTGAACGATCACGTTCGCCAGGGCTGGGTGCAGCCGCGCGCGCTCGGTGAGTTGAACGCGCGTCGCAACGAGATCGAGAACGATCTGCGCTCGGCATCGATGGACGGTGTGATCACCTTCGACGAACGCCAGCACATTCTGGGCGACGTGAACGAGATGCGATCGATCGACGATCGCTTCCGTGCGCAGAATCCGCAGCCCTACGGCGGCGGCCCGTGGGGGAACCGCTACCGTGGTGGCGACGACTGGCGGTGACATCGCCAGCGCCGAGCCCTGACGCCGAGAATTCGCGATCGCGGGACCGAACCCACGCCGCGGGCCGACTCGCAGAACGCGCGAGCCGGCCCGTTGCGTTTGTACTTACGCATTGCGCCATCAAGCACCGCTCGGCACACTTCGCGCGCATATGACGGCGTCATACGAATTGAGCCATCTGCGCGCGCTCGAAGCCGAAGCCGTGCACATCATGCGTGAAGTCGCCGCGGAGAGAGAGCGCCCCGTTCTGCTCTTTTCCGGGGGAAAAGACTCGATCGTGATGCTCCGCCTCGCGGAGAAGGCATTCCGGCCCGCGCGCTTCCCCTTCCCTGTGATGCACATCGACACGGGACACAATTTCCCGGAGGCGATCGATTTCCGCGACCGTCGCATGGCGGAACTCGGTGAGCGTTTGATCGTCGCGAGCGTGCAGGCGTCGATCGATGCAGGTCGCGCGGTCGACGAAACCGGACCGCGTGCTTCGCGCAATCGATTGCAGACCGTGACGTTGCTCGATGCGATCGCGGAACATCAGTTCGATGCCGCGTTCGGTGGCGCACGACGCGACGAAGAACGCGCGCGTGCGAAAGAGCGCATCCTCAGCTTCCGCGACGAGTTCGGGCAATGGGACCCGAAGAACCAGCGGCCCGAGTTGTGGAATCTCTACAACGGGCGCGTGAAGAAGGGCGAACACCTGCGCGTGTTCCCGATCTCGAATTGGACCGAGATGGACGTGTGGCAGTACATCGCCGCCGAGCGTCTCGAGATCCCGTCGATCTACTACGCGCACGAGCGCGAGGTCTTCAAGCGTGACGGGATGCTCTACGCGGTGAGCGACCACGTGAAGCGGATGCCGACCGAAGAGCCGTTCAAGACGGTGGTGCGGTTCCGAACCGTGGGCGACATGACGTGCACGGGCGCGGTGTCGTCCATTGCCAGCACGCTCCCCGAGATCATCGCCGAAGTGGCAGCCGCGACGCTCACCGAACGTGGCGCGACGCGCGCCGACGACCGCTTCAGCGAAGCCGCGATGGAAGACCGCAAGCGCGAGGGTTACTTCTGATGTCCGCGAATGGTTGGACCGATCCGTATCTCGGCATGGACCTGTTGCGATTCTCGACCGCGGGAAGTGTCGACGACGGCAAGAGCACGCTCATCGGGCGATTGCTGTTCGACACGAAGCAGATCTTCGCGGATCAGCTCGAGCACGTGGAAGAAGCGAGCCGCCGCCGCGGCTTCGATCGCACCGAACTCGCGCTGCTGACCGACGGCCTGCGCGCCGAACGCGAGCAGGGGATCACGATCGACGTCGCGTACCGCTACTTCGCGACGCCGAAGCGCAAGTTCATCATCGCGGACACTCCGGGACACATTCAGTACACGCGCAACATGGTGACCGGCGCGTCGACCGCGAACCTCGCGATCGTGCTGATCGACGCGCGCCACGGCGTGGTGGAGCAATCGCGACGGCACTCGTTCATCTCGGCGCTGCTGCGCATCCCGCACCTCGTCGTGTGCGTGAACAAGATGGATCTGGTCGGATGGTCGGAAGCGCGCTTCGAAGAGATCAAGGCCGAGTACAGCGCGTTCGCGGCACGGCTCGACGTGAAGGACGTGACCTTCATTCCGATCAGCGCGCTCAACGGCGACAACGTGGTGGACCGCAGCACGAACATGCCGTGGTACCAGGGGAGCACGCTGCTCTATCACCTGGAGCACGTGCACGTGGCGAGCGATCGCGATCTGAACAACGCGCGGTTCCCGGTGCAGTGGGTGATCCGTCCGCAGAGCGACGCACACCATGACTTCCGCGGTTACGCGGGCACGGTCGCAGGTGGGGTGTTCCGCAAGGGCGACGAAGTCGTGGTGTTGCCGGCGGGGCTCACTTCGAAGGTCGCGTCGGTCGAGACACTCGATGGCCCGCTCGACGAAGCCTTCGCGCCGATGTCGGTGACGCTGCGTTTGGAAGGCAACGTCGACGTATCGCGCGGCGACATGATCGCGCATGCGTCGAATCAGCCGACGGTCGGTCAGGACATCGACGCGATGGTGTGTTGGATGGCGACGCGTCCGCTCAGCACGCGCAGCACGTACATCATCAAGCACACGACGCGCTCGGTGCGGGCGATGGTCACGGGGATCGAACACCGACTCGATGTGAATTCGCTGTCGCACGATGCGGCCACGAAGCTCGAACTGAACGACATCGGGCGTATCAAGCTTCGGGTCACCTCGCCGCTCGCGTTCGACACGTACGCGCGCAATCGCACGACCGGGAGCTTCATCCTGATCGACGAAGCGACGAACAACACCGTCGCCGCCGGCATGATTCTCTGAGCGCGGAGCCCTCCGCGCGATGCTCTACGCGAGCTACTCCACCGACGATTTGATCCGTGAACTGTGGGCGCTGCGCAAACGCACCGGCTGGCCCGCGCGCGCGGATGGCCCGTGGGCGCTGCTCGATCGGATCACCCGCGCCGAGCGCGAGCTGCGCATGCGCGAGGTGGATCCCGATGCGCTGGCGGAGCCGGAGAAGAAGACGGCTGACGACTAGAGATCGCCACTCGCTGATTCGAGCACTCGT
>CBIHQZ010000193.1:0-8953 GCA_966212315.1 uncultured Myxococcales bacterium | reverse complement strand
CGCACGTACGACGAAGCGCTTGCTGCGCTCTACGCGCTCGTTCCGCGCGGCATCGTGCTCGGGCGCGAGTCGATTCGCGATGCGCTCGCCGCGTGGGGAAACCCGCAGTTGCGTCTCCCTGCGGTGCACATCGCGGGGACGAACGGGAAGGGGAGCGTCTCGGCGATGGTCGAGGCGGGACTCCGTGCGAGCGGCAAACGAACCGGGCTCTACACCTCGCCGCATCTGCATCGTTTCGTGGAACGCATTCGCATCGACGGTGCGCCAGTCGATGATGCGTCGCTCGCGCGTTCGGCCTCTCGCGTGCTCGATGCGATCGATGCCGGGCGTGTGTCCGCGCTGACCTTCTTCGAAGCGACGACGTTGGTTGCATGGGACGTGTTCGCGGCGTCGACGATCGACATCGCGGTACTCGAGGTCGGTCTCGGGGGACGACTCGATGCGACGACCGAGTGCGCTCCTGCGATCACTGCCATCACGCGCATCGCGCGCGATCACGAAGCGCGGCTCGGTGACACGCTTGCCGAAATTGCCCGCGAAAAAGCGGGCATTCTGAAGCATGGCGTGCCGTGCGTGCTCGGCGCCGGGCTCTTGCCGGAGCGTGGTCGCGAGGCGCGCACTGCCATCCTCGAGACCGCCGCGGCGGTGGGCGTGCCGCTGGTGGATGCGCCGCGTGCGCGGGTCGTGTCGATGGACAACGGTCTGCATGCGCGCGTCGAGGTCGATGCCGAAGGCGGTGTGCTCGAACTCACGCTGGCGCTCGCGGGTGCATTCCAAGTCGAGAATGCCGCCGTCGCGGTCGCGCTGCTCGAACGCCTCGGCGTGTCGCACGCGCAGATCGCCGAAGGGCTCTCGCAGGTCGTGTGGCCCGCGCGTCTCGAACGCGTCGGCTCGATACTCTTCGACGCCGCGCACAATCCCGACGGCGCCGAGGCTCTCTGTCGGGCGATCGATGCGATGGCGATCACGCCCGAACGTCGCGCGCTGGTGTTCGGTGCGTCGAACGACAAGGACTGGCGCCGCATGCTCGACGTGCTCGGACCACGCATCGATCCTGCGCGGCGCTTCTTCTGCGCGGCCTCGCTTCGACGCGCGGAGTCCCCCGAGACGATCGCGGCCTACGCACACGGGAGCGCGATGCCGGCGGTGCGCGACGCGGTCGACGCCGCTCGGGCCGCGGTGGGCGACGACGGACTCGTCATCGTCTGCGGATCGATCTTCGCGGTGGCGGAAGCACGCGGATACGTCCTTTCGCTCCCGACCGATCCGCTCGTCGCGATGTAACGCGCTTCAGCGTTGGACGATGACGGTGTGTGCGGTCGGCGCGTCGTAGTGCACCACGCCGTGTTCCCCGCCGCAGTTCCAGCACGCGCTCCACTGCACTTCTTCGCGCGTCGATGATCCGAACCCGAGCGCCATCGAGATGCGATCGCCCGCGAGGATGAAGCTCGATGCGTGGCGATACCGAACGCTGCGTCCGTCCAGTCCCGGAAGCACCCAGAGCGCGGCCACGAAACTCCCGACGTTGCTGGTCGCAGTGAACACCAACAGGTCCTCGCCGAAGGCCGGGCTCCACCGCACCGGGCTCACCGAGAACGACACTTCGGGATGCTGCTGCGCGGTAGTCGCGCCGTGATTGAGCACTTCGTTGATCGCACCGGGCGAGAAGATCGCGAGGCCGTCCCGCACGCGCGCGAGTTCGGGAACCTGCGCGACGATCTGCGCGAGCTGCGCGACGCCCATCGGTTCTTCACGGAACGGCGGTCGCGAGATCTCGTGTGGATACGACAGCGCCGGTCGTGCGCCGCTGCAGCAACGGAACGCGATCTCGAGACCCGGTTGATTCGGAACGGCCGTGCGTCGCGCCGCGCATCGATGCTGCGCTTCGGCGGCGGTGGCAGCCGCGCCGCGAATCACCGCGCGCGTGTCGAGATCGTCGCTCGTCCATTCCGCGGTTCGCGATCCCATGATCAACGCGCCCGCACCCGACGCGCATTCGCCCGGATTGCCACGACCCGCGCAGTGCTCGGCATCCCAGTGATCGCCGTTCGGAAAGATCGTCTCCTGCGGTCCCCGACACGCGCGCTCCCATTCGATCTCGGTGCACAGGCGTCGTCCCGCCGCGCGACACAGCCCCTCGGCTTCTTCGCGCGTCGCGCCGGTGCGAACGGGCTGGGCAGGATCGTTCGGGAACGGCAGCGCGTCGATGTCGTACGCGGGGACCTGCATCGGAATCCCGTCGGCCTCGACAGCAGGATCGCGTCCGAGATCACCCGGCACACTACCGAGGTGGTACGTGCCCGCTGCGATCGAGACGTGTTCGCCTGCGCGGGCATTTCGATTCGCCGCGCGCGGACGGGACGCATCGGCGACGACGACCGGCAGCAACGTGAAGTGATCTTCGACGGCAGCGTCGCTGTGCGAGGACACCCGCAACGGCGGGCGCGCAACGCTCGCATCGGCCGGCGCATGTGAGCGATTGCATGCAGCGAGCATCGCGGCCATCGCGCACCAGATCAGCACCGCTCGCAACGAAACCCGCACGCGCGCCGGATACCACGGCACAGCCTCGCGGCCAACGAAGTGGGCGTCGGAGACCTTACCCCGGCTGCCGCCTGCCCCTCTCCCTCCGACGCCGCTGCGCAGCCGCGTGACGCAGGCGTCGTCGAAAGAGGGGCTCGAACAATGGTGACGTCGATCGAGCTGCAGGCGAGTTGCAACGAGACCCGGACCGAACATCGATCTGCCACTGGGCCCACTGTAGACGCGCTGGTCACCCACGCCGCGACGCTCGCCATCTGCACGCACGACGATTCACTCGTCACGTGACGCCGGGCGCCCTCCACGTCGCCGGCCCGCCGCACGCGAACGTCTTCTGATCACCGCCCACGCATCATCGTTCGAGCCCCTCTCTCGACGACGCCTGCGTTCGCACGTCGCGCGCGGGCGTCGGAGGGAGAGGGGCAAGCGGCAGCTGGGGTGAGGTTACGCCTCGGGCGCATTCCCCAGCCACTCGAGCACGGCGCGATTCACCCGCTCGGGCTGCTCCTGCTGCACGAAGTGCCCGCAGTTCGCGATCGTCTTCACCTGAAGCTTCGTCGCATACCGCTCGGTGCCGGGAACGAGTTCTTCGAATCCGAGCGCGCGATCGCCCATCCCCCACACGATCAGCACGGGCATTTCCACCGCTGCGAAGTTCGCGATCTCCGAACGCGGCCGGAATCCTGCCCGCATCGACGCGCGATACCAGTTCAGCATTCCCGTTGCGCGACCGGGCTTCGTCACGCCCTCGGCGAGCGGCCGCAGTTCTTCGTCACCGAAGTTCGTGCGATCGATCGCATGCGCACGAAGCGTCTTCATCACACCGGCGCCGCCGTCTCGCGTGATGGCGCGCTCGGGAAGGAACGGCAGCTGGAAGAAGAACATGTACCAGCTCCGCGCGATCTGCGACGGCTTCGACAGCAGCGCCTTCCGCATGATCGCCGGGTGCGGGCAGTTCATCACCACCAGGTGGTCGCACATCGCCGGGTATCGCGTCGCGAAGCGCCATGCAACGGCGCCCCCCCAGTCGTGCGAGATGATCGTCGCGTGCGATGCGTGCAGCGTCTCGATGAGGCTGCGCACGTCATCGGCGAGCGTGTCGATGTCGTACGGCCCGATCGCATCGGTGTCGTTGTAGCCGCGAAGGTCCGGCACCACGACGCGGTATCCGGCCTTCACGAGCGGATCGATCTGATAGCGCCACGACCACCAGTTCTCGGGGAATCCGTGGAGCATCACGACCAGCGGGCCGCGGCCTTTTTCCACGTAGTGCATGCGAATGCCGTTCACGTGGACGAAGTGATGGGCCACGTCGAGATCCCTCGGCTGCATCATGGTGAGCGGTGATCCTTTAGGGTGAGTCGCGTTCGACGATGAGGATGTTGCTGCCCGCGATGTGCTCGAGCGCCGGCGGAACGGCACGTTCGATCGCACGCAGCGCACACGTGGCTTCGGCATCGTGCGGCTGCCCGCCGAAGAAGTGGAGCGAGGGCCGTCCGACCGGCGAGTACATCATCACGAACGTCGCGCTCCACCCGGATTGCGCGGTGCGCGGACACGCGCGAATGAGTGGCGATGCGGCGCGGGCGAGTTGTTGCAGTCCATCCATTGGCGGCGGCGACGCGGTCATCCCGATGTGCATCGTGATGTCGTTGTCGTCATAGACGAGACTTCCTTCCGGCATGTGAGCGCCGAACACGCGCGGCTCGTCGTCGTCGGCCTGCTGGGTGTGGTTCTGCGCGGCCATCATCTGTGCCGCCATGCGCAGAGCGGTCGCTTGCTGCGGCGTGAGCCCGGGGACATTCGCGGGGACGCCTGGATTGTTCGCGTTCTGTTGTTGCGCCGCCATCATCTGCGCGGCCATTTGCAGTGCGGCCTGCTGTTCGGGATCGAGACCGGGGACATTCGGTGCGGTCGGCATCCCAGCAACGCCAGGAAAGGCGGGGATCGCGGGCACCGCCGGCATCGTAGGGATGGCGGGGACCGCGGGCATCGTGGGCGCGGCCGGTTGCGCGGTCTGAGGCGCGTAGTTCATCACGGGCATCTGCGGCTGCACGGGTGGAGTCGGCGTCTCATCCGCGGGCGCACTCGTGGTGCCGAGCCAGTACGCGCTGCCGCCGACGATGCCGAGCAGCGTGACCGCGCCGACGACCCAGGGCCATCGTCGACGCGCGGCGGGCTTCGTCGCAGGCTGCAGTGCCTGCGTCGGCGCGTTGCCCATGCTTGCAGGCGAGGGAGCGACGGCGACGAACGGCGTGGCGGGCGGGGCGATGTACACGCCGTGCTGCGCCGGGCCCGGGCTTCCGGTCGGATGTGCGGGGGGCGGCACGGATGCGGCTGCCATGGTGCGCGCACTCTCGATGTTCGCGCGGGCATTCGCGGTCGTAGGGGCAGCACCGAACGATGCGGAGTCGGCGGCCATCGTCGACATCGATCCGAGCGCGGCACTCGGATGCGGTGCGTCCTTCATCGCGCGTTGCAGCGCTGCACCGAACGACTGCGCGTCTTGCCATCGCGCGGATGGTTCGCTCGCCAACGCGTGATCGACGACGGTGCACAACGATGCCGGGACGTGCGGGGCAACGCGCGCGAGTGGCTGCGCGGGAGCGCTCAACATGCTCGCGACGAGCGCTTCGGAGGTGTTGCCGTCGTGCGGCAGTCGACCGCTCAGCAGGAAGTACAGCGTGGCTCCTACCGCATACACGTCCGAGCGCGCGTCGGCGCCGGCCGCATTTTCGAATTGCTCGGGCGCCATGAATCCCGGCGTTCCCATCGCGAGCCCGGGTTGCGTCTTCGCCCACTCCGAGTCGCGCAATTTGCTGATGCCGAAATCCAGCAGCATCGCCCGCTCGCGCGCCGCGCCGTCGGATCCCTTCGTCGTGCTGACCATCACGTTGGCCGGCTTCACGTCGCGATGGACCACACCGCGCGCATGCGCCGACGCGAGCGCATCGAGCACCTGCCACACGAGTTCCACCGCCCGCGCGGGGGCCATCGGGCGCCCTTCACGCTGCACGCACTTGTACAGATCCACGCCCTCGACGAACTCCATCGCCAGGAACGGCGTGCCGTCCGCGCCCACGCCCGCGTCGAACACTCGCGCGATGTTCGGATGCCCGATCGACGCCATCGTCTTCGCTTCGCGCAGCAGCCCTTCCCACGCACTGGCATTGGTGCGCGCGACGGTTCGCAGGACCTTGAGTGCGACGAGTTGTCCGGTGTGCACGTGACGCGCGCGATAGACCGCGCCGAATCCGCCCGCGCCGAGCAGGTCGAGCACTTCGTATCGATCGATCCGTGCGCCGCCATGAAGCGTTGCGGAAGGTGCTGGGTGTGATCCGTTCGACGACATCGACGCGGGGATGCTAAGCGGACACGGTCCCGGCGTCATTCGCGGATGAGTGCCGCGCAGGGTGATGCATGATGCGGCGGTGAACGACGTCGCACGATGGCGCGCGCAGCTCGAACGGGTCGGGAGCGCGCTCGACAACAGCAGTGTGAAGCGTGTGCGATTGCTGGAAGTCATCGCGTGGCCCGATCAGGTCGAACGCGACTTCTTCGCCGCGGGCGGCAAGGAATTGCCGAAGGTGGCGTACGCCGTCGACCGCGACAGCATCACCGCGCGCATCGCGACGCTGGCCGAGATTCAAAAAGGGATCGACGGCGACGACGACGTGGCCGAATGGCTGCGGGCCACGGTGCAGTCGTTCATCGACGGCAATCGCATGCTGCTCGCACTCGGCACCACCGAGTTCTACCGGATCAATCGCGAGATCTACGGCGGCGCGCGCAGTCGTTTCGCGGGCGAGTCGCTGCGACACATCGATCTGGCCGACCATCTCGCCGACCGATTGAAAGTGCGCGGCTGGGACGAAGCGCACGACCCCGATGCGATCGTCGTCGATGCCAAGTCGTTCGCAGCGGCCTTGCGCAAGAAGATCGCCGCGCGCGAACCCGCGATGGAACTGAGCGTCGAAGTGTCGAGCGACACCACCGCGAAGGTGGTCGCCGGAATGACCCGGGTGCGAGTGCGCGCCGACGCCACGTTCATGCCGTGGGAAGTCGACGATCTGTTCGTGCACGAAGTCGAGACCCACTCGCTCTCCGCACTCAACGGTGCAGCGCAGCCACTCGCGCGTTTTCTCGCCGCCGGCGGTCCGCGATCGACGCGCGCGCAAGAAGGCCTCGCGACCTTCTCCGAGCTGTACCACCGCGCGCTCTCGATCGAACGCATGCAGCGCCTCGCAACGCGCGTGCATCTCGTGGAGATGGCCGAGGACGGCGCGAACTTCCTCGAGCTGTACCGGCACCTGCTCGAGGGCGGCAGCACGCCGCAGAACGCCTACTACGACGCGCAACGCGTGTGTCGCGGCGGTCGCGTCGAGGGCAACGCGCCGTGCACCAAGGACGTGGTGTACCTCGCCGGTCTGCTCGACGTGTGGGCCTTCATGCTCGCCGTGATCCGCGGTGGACATCGCGACGAGGCCGAGCTGCTCGTGTGCGGACGCATCTCGCTCGACGACGTGCCTGCACTCATTCGTCTTCGTCACGCCGGTCTGCTCGAGCGCCCGAAGTACCTTCCACGCTGGCTCGCCGAATGGCGCACGCTCCTCCCGCATTTCGCGTTCGCATCGTTCGCCACCGAACTCGATCTGCGCGCCGTCGAGAACCGCTTCGCCCGCGCCATCGAGATCGCCGCGAATCAGCGCGCGCCGAAGTAGGGACGAACGCGTCCGCGCAAACGTCTTGCTTCCGACTCATGGTGAGCCTGTCGAACCACGCGCAGCGCGATGCGAGTTTGCATCTCGCGGTCGCCTGCCGACCTCGCAACGCCGCACCCCCGCGCCGTCCCGCGCGCGCATCCCCCATGGATCCCCTCTTCGGACGACACTCTCGATTCCCCACGTGTCGTTCGGGGAGGGGCTCGCGAGCACCGACGTGAAGATGCGGGGGAGGGGTCTTCGGCGCGCGCTGAAGCTGCGGCGAGGGTCTTCCGAACCCTAGTTCCGCGTCCGCGCCCGCTGCGCCGCCTGCCGCCTCGCGTGAATCGACAGCGATCCCTTCCCGGTCGCGGGCGGCACCAGGCAATGCGCGCCCGTCCCGATGAGATCACCGCGCCCCGCCTTCACCAGCGCTTCGCGCGTGAGGTCGTGCTGCGCCGGATCCCAGTACAGCAGCAGCGCCTTCTGCAGCCGCTTCTCGTAGAGATCGCGCGCGGTGTATACGGGCTCGCGCGTCAGCGGATCGATCCCCGTGTAGTACATGCAAGCCGCCATCGACATCGGCGTCGGAATGAAGTCTTGCACCTGACGCGGCTTCAATCCCTGCTTCTTCAGGTACACCGCGAGATCGACCATGTCGCGCAGCGTCGAGCCCGGATGTCCCGAGATGAAGTAAGGCACCAGATGCTGCTGCTTGCCCGCGTCTTCGCTCGCGCAACGGAACTGCTCGGCGAAGCGGTTGTAGCTCTCGATCCCGGGCTTCTTCATCTTCTCGAGCACCGCGTCGTTCACGTGCTCGGGCGCGACCGACAGCTGCCCGCCGGTGTGATGCTGCGCCAGCTCTTTCACGAACTCGGGTGATCGCTCGGCGAGGTCGTAGCGCACGCCCGATGCGATGAAGACCTTCTTCACGCCCGGCTCCTTGCGCACCGCGCGCAGCAGCGAGATGAGCGGCTTGTGATCGGTCACCAGGTTCTCGCACACGCCCGGATGCACGCACGACAGACGCCGGCAGCTCTTCTCGATCGCTTCGCTCTTGCACGTCATCTGGTACATGTTCGCGGTCGGCCCGCCGACGTCGGAGATCACGCCGCGGAAGTCGCCCATGCGTCGCAGCGCGCGCACTTCGCGCAGCACGCTCTCCGCCGAGCGCGACTGGATCACGCGTCCCTCGTGCTCGGTGATCGAGCAGAACGTGCAGCCGCCGAAGCACCCGCGCATCGTCACGATGCTGTGCTTCACCGTCTCGTACGCGGGGATCTTCTCCTCGTAGCTCCAGTGCGGAAGGCGCGTGAACGGCAGGTCGTAGAGCGAGTCCATATCGCTCGTCTCGAGCGGTAGGGCAGGCGAGTTGAGATAGACCGCTTCGTGTCCGTGCGGCTGCAACAGCGGGCGGCCGTTGCCCGGATTGGTCTCGTACTGAAACGCGCGCGACATCTCCGCGAAGGCCGTCTTGTCGGCTTTCACTTGTTCGTGGCTCGGCAGGATCACCGTCTTGCCGTCGTGGACGAAGCGGCTCGCCTCGATCGTCTCCCACGTCCCCTTGCGCATCGCGAAGGCAGTGCCGCGAACGTCGCGGATCGTGTCGACCTTCTCGCCGTCGCGCAGCCGCTTCGCGACCTCCCACACCGGCCGCTCGCCCATGCCGAAGATGAGCAGGTCGGCCTTCGCGTCGAGCAGCACGCTGCGAC
>CBIHQZ010000192.1:0-8994 GCA_966212315.1 uncultured Myxococcales bacterium | reverse complement strand
ACCCACGCCACGCCGAGTGCGACGGACACCGACACCACGCGCGCGAATCCCGACTACGACGCGGCGCTGCGCACGCAGGGAATCGTGTGTGCGGCGTGTCACCTGCGCGGACGCGAACGCTTCGGTCCGCCGGTGCGCGAAGCTTCGGCGCGACTCGCGGGGACGAACTATCCGCTCACCACGATGTCGCGTTACGAGCGGGGCGATTTCTGCGCGCCTTGCCATCAACACACTGCGTCGGACAGCGTGGCGGGCACGCCGATCCTGAACACGGTGAACGAATGGGTGCAGAGCCCGTATTTCGCGCGCGGGATCGAATGCCAGCACTGCCACATGCCCGATCGCGACCACACCTGGCGCGGCGCGCACGATCCCGACACCGTTCGCCAGGCCATTCACGTCTACGGCGCGGCACGACGCGACCGTGCGCGCGGCGTCGATGCCGATGTGTCGATCGAGAACGTCGGCGCGGGTCACGCATTTCCGGGCACGGCCACCCCCGCGGCGGTCGTCACGTTGCAGTGGCTCGACGCTGCCGGGCATGCGATCGGCACCCCGCAGCGCGATGTGATCCAGCGCCATCTCACCTGGACCGGACGCGCGTTCCGCCAGGACTTCGACACCCGCATCGCCCCCGGTGCCGCGCGCACGCTGCACGCCCATAGCGACGCGGTCGAGTGCGCCATGCTGCGCGTTACCGTCGAATTCCGCCCCGACGATTTCTATGAAGGCTTCTACCGCGCGGTGATGGACGAATCACACCGCTCCGCCGAAGGACGCCGACTGCTTCACGAGGCCTACGATCACGCACGAACGAGCCCCTACGTCGTCACGCGCGTCGAGCTTCCCCTGCAAACGATCCAGCGCTGAATTTCCGAGCGGAATGACGGAATCATCGGGTGCGAATCTTGACACTGCGCGAACCCACATGATTGCCTGCCGAGCCATGATCCACCGCAGGCAATTCACGTTTCTCGCACTGCTCGTCGCGTCGCTCTTCTTCATTGGGGGCTGCTTCAAGCGCTACACCGTCGTTCGCCAGGCGATGCCGAACCCGTTCCTCGGGCAGCACTCGTTCTCGATCGAGCCGGTTCACTTCGAGACCCTCCAGGTCGGTCGCATGGCAGAAGCCGAATGGCTCGCCCGCAAGAACCCGGAGCAGCAGGCCAGCTACATGAACGACCGCCAGGCGATGATCCAGCGGTACGTCGAGCGCATGACCGCGCGTAATCCGGGCCTCGAGATCATCGCGGGCCCGCCGGCCACGCCGCAGACGTTCATCGTCCGCCCGATCCTCGAGTACATCGAGCCGGGCTTCTACGTGGGCGTGATGAAGATGGACACCGAGGCGCGCATGCGCGTTCAGATCCTCAATCAGCAGGGCCAGATCCTCGACGAGTTCCTCGGCTACGTGCGCGTCCAGGCCGACCTGTTCAACCCCGCCACCGGTGGTCGCCTTCGCACCGCGGCAGACCGTCTCTCGGACACGACGACGCAGTACCTCCGCGATCGCACCGGCATCCACTGATCACGAGGCTCTCGAGCCGACGCGATCCCCCGAACCCCCTCCGGCACTTGCTCGAGGGGGTTCTGCTTTTTTCGGACAGGGGTCCTGGTCAGGCCTCGGTCACGCAGGCCTCGGTCACGGGGTCTTGGTCAGGGGGCGTTGGTCACGGGGTCCTGGTCCGGGGGGGGGGTGGCAGGTCGCGACGTGCCGGCGCGAACGCGATGCTCGAATCGCACTGACTCGGGCGCGTCACGACGCGCCGCTACACACCCTCCGGCGCGCACCAGACGCTGCACTGCGTACTCCCCTTCGCACCCCGCGCGCGCGATTTCGAGCTGTTTTCCCCACGAAAACCACGCCTCTCGCTTTCCTCTCGGGGCACGAGCCGTGCTATGTCGCGGCAAGCCATGCAATTCGTCGAAGCGCTTCTCACGCAAGACTGTGTCGACGCCGCGCACGGTCGCTTCCCCGGTGTCGAAACCGGGTCGAAGAAGAAAGACCGCCCGATCGCGATTCGCGTCTTCAAGAACTCGGCGCTCGAGATCTTCGGCAAGGCGCACTGGGTCACGCCGATCATCTGGTTCGGTCCGTTGATCACCTTCGGGCTCTACCGCGGCTTCACGAGCCCCTTGACCGCCGGGTGGCGCACCGTCGCGCTCTTCCTTGCCGGCTGGCTCATCTGGACGCTGCTCGAGTACGTGCTGCACCGCTTCCTGTTCCACCTCGAAGCGAAGGGCCCGGCCGACAAGGTCCGCGTCTTCTTGATGCACGGCTACCATCACGACTTCCCGGACGACCCGATGCATCTCGTCGCACCGCCGATGATGAGCTGGGGGCCGGCGATCATCGTCGCCACGATCTTCTACTTCGCGTTCGGCGCTCACTACTGGCTGCCGATCATGGCGGGCACTGCGGCCGGCTACGTCGCCTACGACTGGATCCACTACTACACGCATCACGGTCGACCGACGTGGGCGCTCGGCAAGTTCCTCCGCCGCTATCACATGAAGCATCACTTCAAGGACGGCGACGCGTGGTACGGCGTCTCGAGCCCGCTGTGGGATTACGTGCTCGGCACGCAGAAATCGAAGCTCGAATCCGATTCCGCCGAAGCAGCCGCGCAGCACTGAGCGCGTTCGTCGGCTCACTCTTCTTCGCCACAAATTCCACGTCGCCGCGCCGTCTCTGATAACGGCCACTCAGCGCCGTGAACCGCATCGCCGCGATCTTCATCCTCCTCGCTCTCGCCGTGGCTTCCGTGGCGTGTGGCGGTCCGTCCAATACCGAGATCCTGCAACTCGGCGACTTCGATCCACGTCAACTCGACGTCGGTGATCGTGTTCGCATCAGCGCGCAGGATCTCCCGGTCGCGGGGGACATCCGACGCGTGACGGTCACCCTGCGCGGCACGCTCGCGCGGCCCGGTCGCGCGGCCTGCAACGCGCCGGTCGAACTCACCGTGAGCGATCCGCCCGAAGGCGCGACCACCATCGATCGCCTCACCGGGCAGCTTCGCGACCTCACGTATGCGGAGAGCACGCGCCGCACGATCCAACTCGACGGCGCGACCGGTCTCGAGTTCCTCGTGAACGACGCGATGCTCGAGCAACTGATGCACTGCCCCGGTTCGCGCGCGAGCGGCTTCGACGTGGCCCACGCGACGCTCTCGCTCGGCGGTGGTTCGCTTCGCGGCGGCTCGCAGGGCGTTACCGTCCGCATCGAAGGACTCACCGGCGCACATGCAGTGACCGGCACGATCCGCGGACCGGTGCTCGATCTGTTCGCCCCCGCCACGGCGCGTCTCGAACTCGAGTCGGCCACCGTTCTCGCGGCTGCGACGCACACGCTCGACACGCTCGGCATCACGCCCGCCGAAGGGTGGCCGGCCGACGGTGGACTTCACATCGCGCAAGTCCGTGCCGGAAGCGCTGCCGAACGCGCGGGGCTTCTCCCCAACGACGTCATCCGTCGCGTCGACGGTCTGAACATCCTCGCGCTCGCGGACTTCCGCACAGCGCCGGGCGGACGGCGCGCGACGCTTTCGGTCCTGCGCGGCGACCTCCAGGACGAGCGTGTCATCGCGCTCGAAGGGCTCTCGCCGACCGCGCCGATCGATCTGTACGCAGCGGGTGTAGCGCTCTGCGTGGCCCTCGCGCTGCTCGCGGCGTTCCTTCTTCCGCGACCGGCGTTGTGGGTGTGGTTCACGCGACAACTCGCGCGAGCGCGCCGCATCGGGTCCGGGCCGAACGAAGCCGCGGAACCGTTTACTCGCGTGCTGATCCGAGCGCGCGGTCGAGTGCTGCGTCCGTCCGAAGCGTGGGGCAGCGATTCACCGATGGAGTTCGTGATGCCGTGGCTTCTCACGGGAACGGTCGTCACTTGCGTGATCGCCGCGCCGCTCGCCGAGGTCACCGCCCGTCTCGATCCAGATCTCTCGGTGCTCTTCGCCGCCAGCGTGTTGCTTCAGCGAAGCGGCGGCGTGTTCCTCGGCATCGGCACCGATCGCGATCGAACGATGGGCGAGAAGATCCGCGCCGCAGTTCGCGCGGGATGGGTCGTGCTCCCCGCCATTCTCGCCCTCGCGAGTGCAGTCGCGATTGCCGGCGGCTTGTCCGCGCAGTCGGTGCTCGCGAGTCAGGGTGGCGCGCCGTGGCAATGGCTCGCGTTCCGCATCCCCGCGACAGTCCCTCTCGCCGCGATGTTCCTTCTCGCGCAATGCGGCTCGCTCGGCGACGACACCGTCGGACGCACGGTCGTCGCACGTACCGCGTGGCGCGCGGGGGTGATCAGCGAATGGATCGGCGTCGTCATCGGCTGCGCGCTCTTCGCGTGGTGTTTCCTCGGCGGATGGGCACTACCCGGCGTGACGCTCGCGGAACAACAAGCATCGGTGCCATTGCAGATGACCGGCGCGGTGCTCTTCGCGATCAAGACCTGGGGCGCGGTCGCAGCCGTGTGCTGGATCCGTCTTCGCACCGCACGCGTCGGCGTCTTCACGTGGATGGTTCGCGCGTGGCGCTCGCTCGGCGTCGCGACCGGTGTGTTCGTCGCGATGGCCGTCGCGTGGGCGCTCGTTTCGTCGCGCCTTCCGTGGCGATTGCAGTGGGCCGTCTCGATGGTGACGTTCGCGTCGTTCGCGGGATTCTCGCTGCTCACGTCGTTGCGCTGGCGCTTCCGGCGCGCCCCCGCGATGCGAAGTTATCTCCCGTCGCCGTTTCGCGCATGAGCCCGCGCATGCAGTCGCGCGCGCGATCGGGTAGATCTCGACGCGCATGACGACGCTCCGAATGCTCACCGCGGGTGAGTCGCACGGCCCTGCGCTGATGGTGGTGATCGAAGGCGCACCGTCCGGGCTGGCGTTGCTCGCGGGCGACATCGACGCGGATCTCGCGCGCAGGCAACGCGGGTACGGTCGCGGCGGTCGGATGAAGATCGAAACCGACCGGGTTCACATCGACGCGGGGGTGCGCAACGGCGCGACGCTCGGCAGTCCGATCGCGCTGCGGGTCGAGAACAAGGACTTCGCCAATTGGACGGGTCGCATGGGGCCGGCGCCGTTCGATGCGCCCCCCGAGGCCGTGACCCTGCCGCGCCCGGGGCACGCGGATCTCGCCGGCGCGCTGAAGTACGACACCCACGATGCGCGCGACATTCTCGAACGTGCGAGCGCGCGCGAGACGACGATGCGTGTCGCCGCGGGTGCCGTGGCGAGAGTGTTGTTGCGTTCGATCGGGATCGAGATCGTGTCGCGCGTCGTCTCGATCGCGGGCATCGCGGACGAACGTGAATACGCTCCGATGGAGATCGTCGCAGCGCGCGATCGCATCGAGGCATCGGCATTGCGATGCATCGACGACGCGCACGAAATGCGGATGAAAGAGGCGATTCACGCTCTCTCGCACGCGGGCGACACCGCCGGCGGGGTCATCGAAGCGGTCGCGATCGGTGTGCTCCCCGGGCTCGGCAGCCACGTGCAATGGGACCGCAAGCTCGACGCGCGCATCGCCGCGAGCGTGACCAGCGTGCAGGCGATCAAGGCCGTCGAGATCGGTGATGGCTGGGCGAGCGCCTCGCGGGCGGGGTCGAAAGTGCACGACCCGATCGGATACGACGCCGGCGCGAAGCGGTTCACGCGCGCGAGCAATCACGCCGGCGGCATCGAGGGCGGGATGAGCAACGGTGAACCGATCGTGGTGCGCGCCGCGATGAAGCCGCTCGCGACCTTGCGTGATGCATTGCCGTCGGTCGACTTCGTGTCGAAGACGCCCGCGTCGGCGCATGTCGAGCGCAGTGACGTGTGCGCAGTGCCGGCCGCGGGGGTGATCGTCGAAGCGGCCCTCGCGTGGGTGCTGGCGGAATCAGTGCTGGAGAAGTTCGGCGCCGATTCGATGCGCGAACTCACGCGCAACGTCGACGCCTATCGCGCCGCGTTGCGCGCGTTCTGACCGAAGGACTCAGTTCGGATACGTCGCGAGATACGTGCGTAGTGCGGTCGCGGCCGTCGGAGCGCACCGCGATGCGGTGACCGTCGTCGGCGAGAGCGATCCGCTGATCGAGCAACGTGCAGGGTCGGTCGAGATTCGGATCCGTCCCATGCCGCCCGTGCCGCCCCCGCCGGTCCACGGGGTCGCAGGACCCCCCGCCCCCCCGCCGGCCCCCCAGTTCCCGGCGCTCGTCACTGCGGGTGGCGCGGTATACACGACGCCGCCCGATCCGCCGCCACCGCCGCCGCCATAGGTGGTCACCGTCGGCGAGCCGCCGCCGCCACTCGCGATGACGCCGCCGCCGCTCGCGATGGTCACCGAGACGTGCGACGAGATTCGCACCGCACCGCCGGCACCGCCGCCACCGCCGCCGCCGCATCCACCGCCGATCGATCCACCGCCGCCGCCGCCCGCCGAACCCGGGATGAACGTCGATGCCACCGCGAGGTCGGCCGCTGCGCTCGCACCGATCGCGCCGCCACCACCGCCGCCGCCCGCGAGGTCCGAGAATCCACCGTTCGTAGGGGTTCCGTTGCCGCCGGCGTACATCGATCCAGACCCGAACATTCCCCCGCGGCCGCCGTTGTTGATCGGGTTCACGAACGTCCCGCCCGCAGCGCCGCCGCCGCCCGCACCGCCCGCGAGTTGACCACCTGCACCACCGCCGCCGCCCGCAGGTCCGCCGCCGCCACCACCACCGCCGCCGCTGCCGCCGGCACCGCCGGCACCGCCTCCGTTCACACCGCCGGCGCCGCAATTTCCGCCGCCCGGCGGCGCAAGATTTCCGGCGGGTGCGAGGCCGCCACTGCCACCGACCGAGCACGTGCCGGTCGCAGTGCCCGCGACACCCGTGGATGTCGCTCCGCCGCCGCCATTCGAGAAGCAAGTCGTGGTCGTTGCGCCCGCGCCGCCCGAGAGATCGATCGTCCCCGCGATGTTCACCGCGCCCGACGCGCGCATGTCGAGCACGCCGTTGCCCGTCACATGCACCGTGGTGCCCGCCGGGATCGTAATGGTCGTGTAGTTGTACGTGCCGGCCGGGAGCGTCACGCTCGAGCCGCTCGGTGCGTACGGGCCGAGCGCGCCCGTGCTCGGGAACGGCGCGTTGACGCACGCGCCGTTCACGCAGGCCTGCGAGCCAACGCACGCGGTGCCGCATGTTCCGCAGTGCGCGACATCGATCGTGGTCTGCGTCTCGCATCCGTTCACCGGATTGCTGTCGCAATCGCCGAAGCCCGCCGTGCACGTTCCGACACCGCACGAACCCGCCACGCAGGCCTGCGTGCCGTTCGCGACCGCGGGGCATCCCGCGTTGGTGGTCGGGCCGTCGACGGTGCCGTCGCAATTGTCGTCGAAGCCGTTGCACACCTCGGTGCCGCCCGGGAGCGACGCCGCGCGCGTGTCGTCGCAATCGCCGGGCGCTTCGATGAAACCGGCGGGCTGCGCGCACGCGATCGTGACCGCTGCACCGCCGAAACCGTCGCCGTCTACATCGGGGTAGTACGCGAGGAACGTCGCATCTTCGTCGGTGGTCCCGTCGCAGTCGTTGTCGATGCCGTCGCACACATCGAGAACACCGGGGTGCTGCATCGCTTCGGCGTCGTTGCAGTCGCCGCCCGTCGTAACGCGACCGGTGATGGCTGCGCACGAGAGCGTCGGAGCGCTCGTCGTGTCGCCGAAGCCGTCGCCGTCGCCGTCGGTGTACCAGTTCACCTGACCGGTGCCGTCGTCGACCATGCCGTTGCAGTCGTTGTCGCGAAGGTCGCAGATCTCGGGGGCGCCGGCGTACGTCGCGGGATTCGTGTCGTCGCAATCGGTGCCGGTCACGGGGCAGCGGCCGTCGGGCGCGCGGTCTCCGTCGTCGTCTTCGAAGTCGCCGTTCGGTCCGACCATGAAGTCCGCGACGCCGTTGCAGTCGTTGTCGCGTCCGTCGCAGATCTCGCTGGCGGCCGGGCCGACGTCGCGCCGCGAGTCGTCGCAGTCGCTGCCGAGAAGCACGTGACCCGGCACTGGATCGCACGAGACCACGGTGCCGCTCGACGCGCTGCCGAAGCCGTCGCCGTCGGTGTCCGCGTACCAGGTCGCGGGGCGCGGATCCTCGTCGACCTGCCCGTCGCAGTCGTTGTCGATCCCGTCGCAGACCTCGTGCTGGCCCCCGTTCGCGCGGATGTCGTGATCGTTGCAGTCGTCGCCGAGCGGCGAGAATCCAGGGCTGAACGCGCAGGACGTCATGGGACGCGCCGGGTCGCCGTGAAGGTCGCGATCGTCATCGACGAAGCCGTTCATGGTGACGCCCTCGTCGACCGTGCCGTTGCAGTCGTTGTCGATCAGGTCGCACACCTCCGAGGCGAGCGGGTTCACGTTGCGGCGGTTGTCGTTGCAGTCCTCGCCGCAGTGGCGAACGCCCGCGCTGTCGACGTTGCAGCACGCCGAATCGCTGAACGTGTCGCGATCCTCGTCGCGCATCCCGAAGGTGTTGGTGTCGCAGTCTTCGTCGTGGCCGTCCGCGTCGCAGACCTCGGGGTTGCCGGGGAATCGATGGCTGTCCGCGTCGTCGCAGTCGTCGCCCTGGCAATTGAGTGCGCGATGACCGTCGCCGTCGGCGTCGCCGGTGAGATCACACTGGCTGTCGCAGCGGTCGAGCGCTTCGTTGCAGGTTTGTCCTGCGAGACACGCGGGGGCCGTCGCCGTGAGGCAGCCCATCGCACTCGCACCGGGCGCGCCGGGCATGCAGCGTTCGGCGCCGTTGCAGAAGACATGGTCGTCGCATGCGGTGTCGTTCGCGCACTGCGGGACGTCGGGTCGCACGTCGACCGGAACGTCTGCGACGACGTCGCGGCCGCTGTCCTGGCCCGCGTCGATGGACACCGGTGGTGAACACGCTGCGGCTGTGAGTGCGAGAACGAGGGCGGCGATCGATCGCGGCGAGAAGTTCGAACGAAAGGGAATCATTGCGCGCGCGACCCTACACGACCGCTCGACGCGCACCAATGCACGACGCCG
>CBIHQZ010000191.1:0-9004 GCA_966212315.1 uncultured Myxococcales bacterium | reverse complement strand
GTCATCGAACGCGTGAAGGCCCTCGAGTGCGGTGACACCGATGCGATCCAGTCCGCGCTTCGCCATCTCGAGCGTCGTCGACTCCGCGCACTCGAGCGGCTGCGACGCGTGTTTCTCTCACCCAACACCAAGACCGCGATCGAACATCTACGAACGGCATTGGAGGTCGCGAAGGCCGCGCCCGATGACACGCGACTCGACGATGCGTCACGCGATCTGCTCGATCGGAGCTTTCGCCAGCTGCGCCGGCAGTCTCGCCAGGGACTCACCGACGGCGAGGCGTATCACGCACTGCGACGGAGGATCCGGCGCGTGCGCGATGCGATCGACGTGTTCGGGCCTGCGCTGAAGAAGAACGATCACGCCTGGCGCAAACGACTTCAGCCGGTGCAGGCGCTGCTCGGATCACTGAACGACATCGAGACGGCGATGATGCTGGTCCCCGCGACGCTGGTGCGCGCCGCGCCGGTGCGTCGCGCGCTCGAACGACAACGCCTCGACAAGCTGGCGGAACTGGCGGTGCCGCTGCTGCTCACGGTGTTGATGGCGCGAGATCGGTGATGCGGCGTGAGCCGGCCACGCGTCGTGACCGGTAGAGCGGGGGACGGAGCTACTTCTTCTCGTTGCCGGCGACTGCCGCCATGCGGCCCGACGCGCGACGGGTGCCGCGGCGGAGGAAGGTGCCCGACTGACGATTCTGCGCGGCGAACTGCTCGCACAGCGGACCGAGCCCCAGCGGCTTCCAGATCACCTTGCCGAGGCCGTGCGCTTTGCAGAGCACGCCGGCATCGGTGCCACCCGTCGCGAACGTGATCTCGATCTCCGGAAGGTGCTGCAGGATCTTCTCGGCGAGCGTCGCGCCATCCATGTCGGGAAGGGCGAGATCGATCAACGCGCGCGACCACACGCCACCCGCTTCGATGCTGGCGAACGCTTCGGCGGCCGTCCCGAACGGATCGACGCCGATGCCGCGAGCGCGAAGGGCGCGCACGATGTTGTTGCGCAGCAGTTCATCATTCTCGACCAGGAGGACTCGTGAACCCATGCGGCGCATCTTTTCAGATGGCCCGAGGGGTCGCAATCCAGCGCGACAGAGCGAGCCGCAACCATGGCATTTCGGTCGCAGTCTCTCCCACACTGGGCAGCGGCGTGCCCAGCCGTGGGCATCCGATGCTCGCAAATCGCGAAGCTCCCGCTGCACAAGGACAATCCCGAAACAGTCGAAATGCACGGTTCGAGAACCTAGAAAATGCGCGACTGACTCGGCGCAGGAAACGCAGCGAGCTCTGGAGCATCCGCGGGCGCTATTCCGAGCGCTACTGACGAAGTGCGAACGCACTCAGGAGGACCGCGCCACCGACGAGCAGTGAGAGCGCGCCGCCGAGTGCGATCCAGATACGGCGACGATCGGTGAGCGCGGCCTCGCGCAACAGAGGCGCTTCGCGACCGAGGTTCGCGGCGACGATGAGGGTGATGAGCATCGCGATGGCGGCGGCGGCGAGTGCGAGCGCGATCGAGCGAATGCGATCCTGGCGGCGTTCGCGAAGATGTCCCGCGACGCGTGCGCCATCGTGGATCACCCGGGTCGATGGTGGGTTCGGCAGCGGCGTGACCGCGCGAACGAAGCGCTCGCCGAGCGGCGTGGCGGTGCAGCGTGACGACTGCGGCGTGCGAAGCCATGCCCCACTCGCGGCGTCGAATCGCGGCGAGAGCGCGGCCAGTGCCCACGCGCTCGCGACCGGAAGGGCGATGCGCAACGCGGCGTTCGCGTCGCCGCTCGGCGCCAGTCGCTGTGCGGACCAGTACGTCGCGATGCCGTGCTCGTCGCCAGCGAGAACGAAAACCGGTTGATCGCCGATCGCGGTGGTGACTTCGATCGCGCCCTCTTCGACCGAGCGCAGCGAGAGCCCGCCGGGTTCGACCGGTAGCGCGCGCCGCACATCGCGATCGCCGGCGCCGGGAGTGCGCACGACGACGTGGGCATCGAGGCCGGTGACCGTGACCTCGAATGCGCAGACACCGCAGAGATCGGGGCGAGCGTGCGATTGCGCGATGCGAATCGTGTCGTCGGTGCCCGTCATCTCGACATCGCCGTCGACGATCCCGTCGAAGCGCGCGAGCACCGTCGCGGGGACTTCGGGGACGAGTGCTCCGCCTTCGACGCGCAACTCGACGCCGTGTTCGCCGCGTGGTGGGTCGATCGGCTCGCTGCCTTCGCGGGCAATCGAACGCACCGGCACATCGACGGCGTATCCGTCGGCCTCGATGCGCAACGAGAGCGGACCGTTCCCCTCGGGAGGAATCAACGTGGCGAAGGCGTACGGCACCGACGTGGACGTCACGACATGGCGAACGGTCCACACGCCGCCGGGCCGGCCGAGTCGGAAGGTCGCATCGTGCGGCGGACGCCACGCAGTCGCGTGCGCGTCTTCGATCGCGACGCGTACGAGAAGCGGATGCTCGCGATCGACGGGGCCCGCGATGCGTTCGACGCGCAGACCGCGCGCCGGTGCGCCGCCGGGGGGAACGATGGCGAGGGTGGTGAAGACTGCGGCCGCGATGGCAGGGGGGAGAACCCATCGTTCGACGCGCACGGTGCGACGAGGGTAACGCGTCGGCCGGCGATTCGTCAGCGCTTGCGACCGCCCGCGATGAGCATCGCGACCGCGGTCAATTCGCAATGAGCGCCCGCCTCCACGCGCGCGAGTTCATCGCGCTGGTCCGCGAGCGCGAGGTCGTACTCGCGGTCGAACGCTGCCGCATCGCCGCCGCCGGCCACGAAGTAGCGACGCGCATCTTCGCGATGCCAGCCCCACACGCCGCGCGCGACGTGATCGCGCAGATCGTCGATGGCCGCGCGCTGTTGAGCATCCGCGTAAGGCGGCGCAAGGACCCACGGCCGATCGCATTGATAGAAGCGAACGTCCGCGAGCGGCGCGAAGTATCGGGGCAGCCAGACACCGAGATTGTTCCAGCCCTCGCCCAGACGTGCCTTTCCGTTCATGCACCGCGCGTGCAGTCGCACCTGTCGCATCGCGATCTCGGGATCGACGTCGGGACCGAATGCGGCGACGCGTTGCGCGCTGGCCAGGTTGTTCGGCTCGCTCGCGAGCACGCAACCATCGCGGGCCGTCACGCGGATCATCTCGCGCATGGCGACCGCCGGATCGGGCACGTGGATGAGCACGGTCTGACACATCACCAGATCGAAGCGTTCGTCTTCGAAGGGGATCGATTCGACGCGCCCTTCGACGAAGCTGAATGCCGTGCGCAGTCCGCGTGCGGCGGTGAACGCGGCGCACTTCTCGCGTGCGATGGCGAGCGAACGCGCTTCCGGATCGAGGCAGACGATCTCGGCATCGGGTGCGAGATGCGGCGCCCACGCGCGCGCGAAGTGCCCCTGCCCGGCACCGACGTCGAGCACGCGCCGCGCAGCGCCGAGACCGAAGCGAGTGGCGAGGAGCGCGAGGTAGTCGGCATTCCACCAGTGGTCGCGCGCGTCGGTGAAATACAGCTCGGAGTGCGGGGCGTCTGTCGACATGGAGAAGGAAGGTCGCACGGCGCGATGCGCTCCGTCTTCTCGTGCTCGAAGACTGTCGTCCCACGGGGACGCGAACGGGCGATCGACTCCGCCAGCAACCGAAGCGCTACCAGACTTCCGGATGGATCATTCGCGCGCGGACCCCGAATGCGAAGTTCACCCAGGCGATCATCCCGAATGCGACGAGGGCCACACCGAACCACTGGTTGCTCTGCTCGGCGCCGACCGCGGATCCCGGCGGAAATGCGATGACGAGCGCGCCGCCTGCGGACAGCAGGCTCGCGGTCACGAACGAAAAGACGATCCCACTCACATCGGGGACGACGAAGCTTCGCGAGCACGCGCCGCAGCGATATTCGTTGCGCGTCCCGACCGGCAGTCCACCGGCGCGCCGCTGGATGATTCGCACGCACGGGGCGGCGGCCGTGCAGAAGCACTGCCGAGCGCGTGGCCCGGTAGGGCTGGACGCCGCCGCGCCCACGACCGGGTTGTCGGTCCAGGCTCGCGCCTTCCGGCGAGCGCTCGCGAAGAAGTACAGGCTCGGGAAGATCGCCGGGATCATCAAGTAGGCGAACAGGCGCTCCGCCGCGATCTTGGTCTGCGGATGTAGCGTGACCTTCACACCGCACGACTGGCACTCGAGATCGAAGGTGCGAGTGGGCGTGTCGACCCCTGCGAAGCGGTGTTGCCATTCGCGGACGCAGACCAATGTCGCTTGCCCGCAGCGCGCGCAACGTCGGACCTCGTTCGCGGGGCCGAACCGATTCGGGGTGTTCACTGTGCGAGATCGTGAATGGCCAGGGCGTTCACGACAATCGATTCCGCGTGATGCAGGCGGATCTCGTCGAAGTCGTCGAGCACGTCGGGCGCCGACTCACGATGCACCCGCTCGACGCACGCGAACGCGCGCTGTAGTACGCCGTGGGGTGCGTTCATGGGCCGGTCGTTCATCCAATTCCGCGGGCGGCGCTTCGTCACCAGCGACGACGCGATACAGGTCTTTCTCGTGTTGATCGTGCGAGAGATCGACACGCTGCACGACGTACCCGCGTGGCTTCGCGAGGCACGCGACGAGTGGAGTCTCCAAGTCACGGAGGGATTCGGTTTCGGCGTGGTGCCCGGCCTCGATCGATTCGTCACCGACGACGATCGGCGTGACACGCTGGTCACGCTTTCGCGGCGCGCACTCGCTCGCGTGGAAGCATTCGGCCCGATCATTCCGCGGGATGCGCTCGACGCGCTGAACACCGGCGGTGAAGGTGTGGTGTTCGACTGCGACGTGCCGGCCGAGATCATCGCCGCGACGGGACGCGACTTCGTGCAATTGCTCGACGGCACGCTCCCATGAAGATCGAGCTGGTCACGCCATCCGAGAGCTACCGCGACACGTTCTTGCGTGCGCTCGGTGAGTTCCGCCGCGAAGGACTGCCGTGGCATCTCGCTGTAGATCTCGCGCGTGTCGAGCGCGACTTCGCGTCGTTCGTCGCCGAGAAGCTAGAGGACGCCGACCGGCGAACCGATGGTTTCGTTCCACGCACGCATCGATGGGCCGTTGCGGACCGCGAGGTCGTCGGCCGCCTCTCGATTCGCCATGAGTTGAGCGAAGCGCTCCGCGTCGAAGGCGGTCACATCGGATACGACACCGTGCCCTCGTTTCGTGGTCGCGGTGTCGCGACGGAGATGCTGCGTCAAGCGCTGCCGCTCGCGCGCGGGCTAGGATTATCGGAGGTGCTCATCACCTGCGACGACACGAACGCGGCCTCGATCCGGGTCATCGAGAAGAACGGAGGCGCGCTGCGCGAGATGCGGGTGCTCGATCCGAGCCGGCCGCCGAAGCGGTACTACTTGATCAGCCTGTGAAAGACGCGTGTCGCGCACGAATTCCCGCGCACACAGCGATCGATTCGCAATCGACGCAACCTCGCGCACCCGGCCTCGATACGTCGCTCGATTCGGCACAGCGCGTTCCCCGTGCCAGCATCGGGACAAGTCCGCATTCATGACGCGCAAGGGGCGAAGTCGAGCCCCTCGACCCTCTCGGTAGCGGCAGTGCGATGGAAGCCGAGAGGGTCGGTGTCGACCGGTTCGCGTTGCAGACGGAGCCCGCGAAGCGCGATCGCGTCCCTTTTCGGTGCGCGTTATCGTGCCCGAATGCGCGCCATCCGCATCGCACTGGTGCTCGCGGGACTCACGATCGGCGCTTGCCGGCACACGCCTGCGCCGCGCGCCGCGCCGCCGAGCGACCACGCACTTCCACCGCCCGCCGCGACTGCGACCGCGACGCCGAATCCCGCGCCCGCGCCATCCGCGACACCGCTCGCCGCGCCCGGACGCAACGACGTGGTGACGCAACTCGTAGCGCTCGAAGATGCCTTCTGTGCGCGCGTCGAAAGCGGTCGGGTCTATTGCTGGGGCGTCGGTGTGAACGGACAGATCGGCGACGGCGCGCGAGCGAATCGAGATCATCCGACGGCCGTCTCCAACATTCGCCATGCAACTGCCATCGCCGCACGATGGCATCGCGCGTGCGCAGTCGAAGCGGGGCGTGTCTGGTGCTGGGGCGAGTCGTTCGAAAGCGTTCGCGGCGAGATGCTGCCGCACGCTGTGCCCGCGCCCATCGGCGACGAGAACGATGTCGTCGAAGCCACGCTCGGTTTCGCGCACGTGTGGATGCGACACGCAAACGGCGACGTCACGTATCGCATCGCCTATCCGGGTGCGAACGCCGCCGTGATGCCCGTCGCACTCCCTGCCCCTGCGACTGCGTTGGCGTCGGGCGACGACGCGTTCTGCGCATCCACCAGCGCGGGGGTCTTTTGTCAGTCGTACTCGACCATGTCGTCGGGCGGCACCCCGCTCGCGCCGCTGCATCGTGTGATGGACGCCGCGCCCGTCATCGCGATGAGCGCCCGCCAGGTCTGCTGCATGCACGACGGCCGGATCGATTGCGCCGACGTCGACAACCCGACACGCGTCGTCACGATCCCGGCAACGTCTCCGCGCGCGATGGTGTTCGTTACGCCGCCGCTGTTCGAGTCTCGACCATCGCCGTTGTGCGTCGTCGGGGAAGCCGAAACCGCGTGCCTCTGGCAAGACGGGTATCCCCCGCGCCAGGACTTCTCGCCGGGCGGAGACGTCGCGTCGCTCGTCGGCAATGAGCACCACTGCGCGCTACTCCGCAGCGGCGAGGTGCGCTGCGAATCCGACGGGCACACGTTCGGACGCGTTCTCATCGGAACCGCAGCACCGACGCGCGCGGGCGGCGTACTGGCGAGCGAGTTGATCTCCGAAGACAGCATCGTCGAAGCCGCACGGCTCGGCGCGAACGGGCGCGTGGAATACTGCGCGGTACGTCGCGCCGCGGTCGGCACGGACGTCAGCAATCGACAGTGCTTCGCGCTCGAGCCCGATGCGCCGTCGGTGATCGACATGCCCGCGTGGCACGAGACTCCGCCGACGGTCGGATGGACATGGTCGACCATCGAGGTGGTGCGCGCGGACGGCCGTCACGAAGTGCCGTTCGTGCACTCGCCCGATGCGGACGAGGACAGTCTCGAGGCCGTCGTCGGACCGCGCGGCAACGTCGCTGCGGGCATCGCACGCGTCGGCGGGACGCGGACGGTCAGCGTGGTGGATGTCGCGTCCGGCGCAACGCTCTACACACGAAACTTTCGTCGAGCACTCACGCAAACCTTCGCGGTCCTCGGCGGCCTCCTCGTCAACACGTGGGCGAACGACATGGTCGATGGCGGCACGTTCAGCATCGAGTTCCTGACGGTGGCGGGCGCCCGTCAGCGGCTCGGGGAGTGTCGCGCGACGCCGGACATCCCGTGCGCATGGGAGTTGTCGCCGACACGAGTCGGGATCCTCGCGGTGCGCGGTGTGGTCATCTTCGACGGGCCGAATGCGCGGCGCGAGGTGACCGGCTTCGATCCGCCCAGCGGAGCAGTGCGCTGGCTGCTCGAAGACCCGGCGCGCCACCGACTGTACGCAGTGCACGATCAACCGCTCGGCGCCGTAGACGTGTTCGATCGTGTGCGGCATCAGGTCGTGCGAACGGTCGCTCCGCTCGCGCCGTGAGTGGCGTCGTTCCGTGCGATGGGTGAACGGTCGAAACGAGTAGCGCGCAATCCGTAGACACGGCACGAGGGACGAAGCCGAAATGATCAACCTGGGTTTCATTGCCGAGCCATCCTCGCGCCGGGCACACTTCCGCGGTCGGCCGAGCGCTCGCGTGTGGGACAAAAATGTCGGCGGTGAGGGATTTCTGATCCCCACCGCGTGTCGATCGCGATGAGCGCGGGCGCACCCACTGCGTCCGACCGGGGCGCGATCTCCCTCGCGCCCCGGCTCATCGTCATGCTGCTGGTGCCGATCGTGGCGTGCTTCGCGGCGTTCGGATTCATCACGGTCGAACTGCGCCGTCGCGCGATGATGGACGAGGCCGATCACGAGGCGCGCGATCACGGCACCACACTGCAGGTCGCACTCGACGAGTTCTTGCGCGACCACCGCATCGCCGAGATGGACGAGTTGACGGAGGCGCTCTCGCGCGGCGAACGAATCGTGGGCGTGTTGGTATTCGATCGCTTCGACCAGCTCGCGACCGGCTCGGGAACGATGGAGTCCGCTGCGCCCGTCATGCTTCCGATTGCGACTGCGGCACGAATCGCTCGCCGCGGGCGTTCCGACGTGGTTCGCCTTGCCAGCGGGCGGCAGGTCTTCGCCTACGCCTTTCCGCTCGGGCTCTCGACCGCAGGGCCGCCGCGCGGGACGGCGGTGCTCATGCGCGATCTGGAGTACGTGGCGGACAACACGCGACAGTTCGCCCGCGAACTCGCCCTCGGATGCCTGGCGCTCATGCTGCTCGTTGCAGGGGCGGCGTTCTTCGGACTTCGGAGCGCGGTGCTCGGTCCGTTGCGCGATCTGCTCCGCGGCGTCGAGCGCGTTGCGTCGGGCGATCTCGCTTCGCCCGTGCGTGCGAATCGCGATGACGAGATGGGACGCATCGCCGAGGCATTCAATCGGATGATGGGCTCGCTCGGTGACGCTCGTGCGGAGATCTCCGCCAAGAACGAGGCGAACCTCGCACTCGAGCGTCGCTTGCAGCATGCGCAACGTCTCGCCCTGATCGGACAGATGTCCGCGAGCCTCGCCCACCAGATCGGCTCGCCGCTCAACGTCGTGCTGGGTCGCGCTCGTTACGCGCTCAAGCAGGGCGGGCAGAGCGCGCGCGATCGGAAACATTTCGACGAAATCGTCGCAGGCGGCGAGGCGATCTCCGCCGTGGTCGAACGATTGCTCGGTCAAGCGCGACGCGTGCGCGGCCCGGCCACACGCGTCGACCTCGCGGTCGTGGCGAAGGCGACGCTGCGTTTTCTCGAGAGCGAATGCGAGCGCAGTCACGTTCGCGCGACGCTCGAAGCCGAGTCGGACGTGTGCGTGAACGCGGTGCGAACCGAG
>CBIHQZ010000190.1:0-9032 GCA_966212315.1 uncultured Myxococcales bacterium | reverse complement strand
GCAACAAGAACATGGCGACCGGCGAAGGCGGCATGCACACGACGACGCGCGATGACATCGCGGAACGCGCGCGGCTGCTTCGTTCGCACGGGATGACCACCACGACGTGGGACCGCCATCGCGGCCACGCGTACACCTACGACGTCGCGACGGTCGGAACGAACGGCCGCATGGACGAGATCCGCGCCGCGATCGGTGCGATCCAGCTTCGCAAACTTCCCGACGGCAACGCGGTGCGTGCGTTGCGGGTGGAGCGATATCGCGGCCGTCTGCGCGACGTCTCGGGCCTCGAGATTCCCTTCGTCGAACGCCAGCTGGCGGAGAGTGCGCACCATCTGTTCGTCGTGCTGCTGCCGCCCGAAGTCGATCGCTTCGCGGTGATGGGCGCCATGCGCGAATTGCAGATCCAGACCTCGATCCACTATCCGCCCACCCACGGCTTCAGCGCGTATGCAGCCTCGCCAGCGACAGTTCCGGTCACCGATCGCGTCGCTTCGCGCATCCTCACACTGCCTCTTTTCTCCACGATGACCGACGAGCAAGTCGACCTCGTCTGCGACGCCCTGCGAGCTTCTCTCCGATGAACCACGCCGAACGCATCGCGCTGATCGAACAGCGCATCCGTGAACACTTCGCGCCCACGCTTCTCACCATTCGTGACGACTCGCATCTTCATGCCGGCCACGCGGGTTCGACCGGCGGGACGCACGTCACGATCACCCTCGTCTCGAGCGCCTTCGAAGGGAAGAACGCGGTCGAGCGCCAGCGTGCGGTGTACGCACTGTTCGCCGACGAACTCCGCAGCGGCGCGATTCACGCGATGGCGCTGACCACGCGCACGCCGAGCGAAGCCGATCGCTGACCGTTCGCGCGTGCTGGTCGCGCGATCGCCGCGCGCGTAGCGTTCGCCCATGCACGCCATCCGCTTCCACGAACTCGGCGACGTCGACGTCCTTCGCTACGAAGAGATCCCCGATCCCACCGCCGGTCCCGGCGAAGTATTGCTCGCGGTGCGCGCGGTCGGACTGAACTACGCCGACACGATGTTCCGCCGCGGCACGTACTTCGTGCGCCCGGTGTTCCCGCAGATCCCCGGGATGGAATGCGCGGGCGAAGTTCTCGCTGTCGGTGACGGCGTCACCGAAGTGAAACCCGGCGATCGCGTGATGTGCCTTTCCGCGAACGCATATGCCGAGCGCCTGGTCTGCAAGCCGCGCGACCTCTTCCCGATGCCCGCGGGACTCTCGTTCGTGCAAGCCGCCGCGTTGCCCGTGCAAGCACTCACCGCGCATCACGTCCTGCACCGCTGCGCGCGCCTCGCGACCGGCGAACGCGTGCTCGTCCACGCCGGCGCGGGCGGTGTGGGAACACTGGCGATACAGCTGGCCAAGCGCGCGGGCGCGAGTCAGGTCATCGCGACGGTGGGGTCCGCCGACAAGTTCGACATCGTGCGTTCGCTGGGCGCCGATGCGGTGATCAACTATCGCGACGAAGCCTTTCACACGCGCACGCGCGAACTCACCGGCGGCGCGGGCGTCGACGTGATCCTCGAGATGCTCGGCGGCGCCGAGTCGTACAAACGCAACCTCGCCAGCCTCGCACCGCTGGGTCGCATGATCGTGTTCGGCAGTGCGAGCGGTGACACGCACGGCACCATCGAGCCGATCGGTCTGATGGGAAAGAACCAGTCGGTGATCGGCTACTACCTCACGCCCTTGCTGAAGCACCGCGAGCTGTGCGCGCCGGCGCTCGACGAGGTCGCGCGGGCAGTCGCCGCCGGCGACGTGCGGGCCGTGATCGGTCGTGAGTTTTCGCTGAGGGATGCGGCGGAAGCGCAGCGCGCGCTCGAGTCGCGGGGGACGGTTGGTAAAGTGGTCTTGACGATCGCTTGATCGTCGCGGACGGCGCGATTGCGCGACTACTCGGTGGCGCCGGAGTCGAGCGCGGCGTCGGTGGTTCCGGTGTCCGTGCCGGAATCGGTCGAGATGCTGGTGCACATGATGTCGCCCGCGGGACAGCCGTGGAACTGGCAGCCCATCGTCGGCGTCGAGCACTGCTGGTCGGGAGCTGCCTCGCCGCTCGTGCAGCCGTGCGCGACCGCGATCTGCATGCACTGGGCGTTGCTGAACGACTGCGAGCAGATGGCGCAGGACGCGTCGCCGCCGCCGTCACAGGCCACCAGTGCGAACGCCGCGAGAATCGAGAGAACAACGTGTTTCATGGGAACTCCTCCGAAAAAATGAGATGGGCACGCTATCACGCGTGATGCGATGGCCGCGCATTTTACGCGTGGCCGCACGCGGCGTTACGGCGCGCGGAGGTGCGCGTCGATCGCGGTCTGGAGTGTTGCGAACGGCACGGCGCCCGAGACGAGTTCGCCGTTCACGAACGTCGCGGGCGTTCCGATCGAAGCGCCCGTCGCGTTCGCCGCCGCCATGTCGGCGCGAATTTCGGGCTCGTGCACGTGCATGTCGAGCGCGCGTCGGAAGCGAGGCATGTCGATTCCCTGCATCGACGCATACGACTCGAGGCTGCTGCGATCGAGCGATCGCTGATTGGCGAACAGCGTGTCGTGATAGCGCCAGAACCCCGCGTTGCCCTGCTGCGCCATGACTTCTTGCGCCGCTTCCGCCGCGATCATCGCGTTGGGGTGGAACGGCAGCGGATAGTTGCGCCACACGATGCGCACCCGCGATCCGTATGTCGTCGCGATGGTGTCGATGGTCGGTGCGACGCGGCTGCAGAACGGGCATTGGAAGTCCGAGAAGTGTTCGATGACAACGGGCGCAGCGAACGAACCTCGCGAGGGCGCGCGCGGATTCGGCGTCACGCGGTAGACGGTGCCCGGTCCCCCCGAAGGTGCGGCCGGCGCGCTCGGCGAAGGCGCCGACGGGAGATACACCGCGGCCGTCGCGCCACCGGCGACAGTGCGATCGTAGACCTGCGCGCGCGGTGTTCCGGAAGCGATCGCCGCCAGCGCCTCGGTGCGCGCCGTGTCGATCATCGTGGCGAACCGCTCGATCGGTTGCGCGCCCGAGAGAAAGCGTCCGTTGATGAAGAAGCCCGGCGTGCCGCCCGCACCGAGTGTGGTGGCGAGCGTCGCGTCGGCATTGATCGCAGGTTGATGTACGTGACGATCGAGCGCGTCGCCGAAGCGTCGCATGTCGATGCCCTGTGCCTGCGCATAGCGCTCGAGGTCCGTGCGTTCGAGTGCCCTTTGATTCGTCCAGAGCGTCGAGTAGTAGCGCCAGAAGCCGGCGTTACCCTGCTGCGTGAAGACTTCCATCGCGGCCTCGGCGGCATCCATCGCGTGGGCGTGGAACGACAGCGGATGGTTGCGCCACACGATGCGGACATCGCTCCCGTAGCGTCGCCGCACTTCATCGAGCGTGGGCTGGACGCGCGAGCAGAACGGGCATTGGAAGTCGCTCACTTCGACGATCGTCACGAGCGCGTTCGACGGACCGAGCGAAGGCTGCGCGGACGTAACCGGCACGTTGTAGATCACACTCGGATCGAGTGTTCGCGACGACGGGCGCGGCGGCGCGACGGGCGTAGGCGGCGCGAGCGGCGATGCATCGGTCATCGTCGCGTAGACCGTGTTCGGCGGCTGGATCATCCGGGCGCGCACGAGAATCGCGTCGATCGTCGCGGTGAATCGTTCGACGGGTTGTGCACCGCTCAGTTCGGTCCCGTTCACGAAGAACGCCGGGGTGCCGCGCGCGCCGAGCGTTCCGGCGAGCGCCTGGTCCGCCATGATCTGCGCCGCGTACACGTGCGTGTCGAGGTCGTGTGCGAAGCGCGTGACGTCGAGTCCGAGTTGCGCCGCGTAGCGATCGAGATCCGTGCGCGCGAGGGCTTCGCGATTTGCGTAGAGCAGGTCGTGCATCTCCCAGAAGCGCCCCTGCGCGCCGGCCGCGAGCGCGGCTTCCGCGGCGAGTTGCGCGTTCGTGTGGAACGCGAGCGGATTGTTCTTCCACACGATGCGCAGGTCGTTGCCGTAGCGGCCGCGAAGCTGCGTGAGCGTGGTCTCGGCGCGCTGGCAGAACGGGCATTGGAAATCACCGAACTCCACGATCGTCACGAGCGCGCTCGGATCGCCGCGCACGGGCGAAGCGCCGACCGGAATGCGGGTCGAGTCGAGCTGCGCGAGGGGACCATTCGGGTTCGCGACGTTCGTTGCCACCGTGCCACGCGAATGCGAGCGCGAGAGCACCGCGCGCACGGCGAGTGCCGCACCGATCAAGACGACGAGGATGCCGATGACCACCGCGCCGACGAGTCGCGATGCTTGCGGCGCTGGCGTCACGCCCGCTCGCGAATTCGGCGCGAACGCTGCGCCGCTACCGAAGCCCGGCACCGGATTGAAGGGTGCGGGTTGTCCGTAGCCACCGGATGCGGGTGGTTGTCCGTAGGGCGGCTGTCCGTAATTCGGAGCGGGCGCTTGCCCATAACTCGGCGCGGGAAGCGGCGCGCCGCCGGCGAATGGTTGCGCGCTCACCGGTGGTGGCGATGCGCCCGCGAAAGGCTGCGCGAACGCATTCGTGGGCGGCATCGCAACGGGCGCATGCAGCTGCGGCATCGACTGCATCTCGCGCGTCGCCGGCATTCCCACCGGTCCGTCGAACGCCGTCACGAGGTACGCGAGCGACTGCACGCGTCCGCGATCGATCAACCCGCGCGGGGAGCGCGCGAGCGCATCGCATTCGTGATCGAACTGCGCCGACGCGATCGGATCCCACGCGCCGCCGTTGTCGCGCGTGATGCGCACTTCCACGGCACGCGAGGTCACGCGCAGATCGGTCGCGACCCAGACGTCCCCGAGATTCCACTCGTCGATCTTCTGCTCGAGGCGATAGCGACCATCGAGAACCATGCCGGCGGCGGGGATGAACGTCATGTGTGCTCCGCGTGAGACGCGCGATCGGCCCTTTGGATTTGCGGGCTCGATGATAGGCCGAATCCGCTCGTTGCGCGGCGCGCTCGAAGGCATCGGGCGCCATGGAATAGCCGCGCCGGGAACGTCGTTCGAGCCGCGATGAAACCGATCCATCTCCCCATCGTGCTGGTGGCGCTCTTTGCCGCGCTCACCGCTGCGTGTGACCTCGGCACCAAACAATGGGCGGTCGCTGCGCTCGCGGAATCACCGGCCGCGCAACGCAGCGCCGTGTGCGAGCACAACCCGCGCACCGGCGGTTTCACGCATCATCGACGCCCGGCGGCCGACGTCGTCGTCGTGCGCGATGCACTCGAGCTTCACTACGCGGAAAACTGCGTCGCCGCGTTCGGCATTCTCACCAGCGCCCCCGCTCCCGCCCGACGCGCAGTGCTCTATGTCGGCGCCGGCCTGTGCGCGGCATTCCTGCTCTACCTCGCACGCCAGCGCGATCTCACGCGAACGCAGGGTGTCGCACTCGGATTCATCGCCGGCGGCGGTCTCGGCAATCTCGTCGATCGGATTTCGCGCGGCTACGTGGTCGATTTCATCCACGCGCACTATCGCGCGTTCGACTGGCCGGTGTTCAACGTTGCCGACATCGCGATCGCGATCGGCGTCGGGCTCCTCGTGCTCACCACCCTCCGGGCGCCCGCGATTCCCGCGCACGTCGAGTGACTAGGTGAGCACCGGCAACCGCGCCGTCCGCTTCTTGCGCGCGCTCACATAGAGAATCGTGCTGGCCGGCTGCTTCGACTCTTCGATCCCCTCGATCTCGAACTTCACCCCCACCATCGAGGTGATCTGATTGCGCGTGTAGTAATGCGTGTGCGCGCGATCGCGTTCGAGCAGCGCGGTGCCGACGAGACCGGCCGCCGCGGTGACGCCGACATCGCGCGCGGCCCGGAGTCCACTGGTGACGCGCGACCAGCGCGAGCGTCCGCCCCGCGCATGCGCAACGGTGCTGCTCACCACGCTCACGAGCAGCGCGAAACGCCCATTCGGCTTGAGCACGCGGGCGATCTCTTCGAGCGCGCGAAAGCCGTCGTGGAAGTAGTCGAACGCCGAGATCGAGACGACCGCATCGGCGACCCGGTCGCGCAACGGAAGCGCCTCGGCCATGCCGCGAACGAGCACCGCATGCGGAGGAAGAGCGCTGCCGTGGATCGCGAACGGATCGACGCCGATGTACTTCGACGCCGCGGTCATCAAGCGCGCCTTGCCGCCGTCTTTGGCTCCTACATCGACCACCACGCCATTGACGCCGGCGCGCTCGAACAAAGAGCGAATGGCGTTCTCGCTGGTGCCGTCGGCAAACGCGCGGTGCGCAGTAGGCGTGTGTTTCGCGCGCCATGATTCGAGCCCGCGGATCGCTTCACGCCAGCGTGCCCACGCGGGGTCACCGCCGTCGCGAAGACGCGACTGCATGTCGGTCGGGATGAGATCGGGGACCGGGCCCACAGCGTCGAAGCGCGCACCGCAGCTCTGGCAGCGGAGATCGCCGGGTTCGGCGATGAGTGCATTTCGACAGGCAGGGCAGGCGAACAGTTCGAGCGGGAGTTCGTGGGTCATGGGCGGCGTGACGTGGATCGCTCTGTAGCACCGGCCGCGGGGCGCGGGGAACTGGCCTCACGCGGCGGAGACGAAGAACTCGCGGCGGGTGGCGGGGACGACGAAGAAGTTCCGAGCGGGCGGCACGGCAGGCCGGCATCGATCCACTGGCCGAGGCGAGTGATCGCTTCGCGCGGCCACGCGGTCTCGCCCGAACGATTCCAATGCATCGTTCCGTCTGGAATGGCGGCAGGCGCCTCGTCGCCGAGTTCGATCCACGACGCGAGCATCTGTGCGTCTTCGCGATCGCGGCGGTGACAGACCCGAAGGATGTTCCGTTCGACCACTCGGCGCGCGAACGGAATCCGCGCGGAGTCCACGCGCTCGAATACGTTCACCACCGCGCGTACACCGTCTGCACCGCGGGCCGCGATCTGACGCACGTTGTCGCTGTCGTCCGAGCGGAGTCGGTCGGGGGTGTCGCCGATGTGCGCGACGAGCCACGCGAGTTCGCCGCCCATGGCGCCGGCGTCGCGAGTTACCGCGAGTGAACCGCCGTCGTCGGGTCGCAGCGCAACAGGTTCGGTCGATGCATCGCTCGCGTGAAACGCCACGGCGCTCGTGCTCGCATCGGGTCCGCCGATCGTGAATTCGCCCCACGGTTCGGCATGAATGCGAACCGACGCGTCGCCTTCGAGCGTGTTGTCGACCGCGTGTTCGTTCGAGCCACCGCGGCGTTCGCCCACACTCGCGGCGCACGCAGCCAGGCACGAGCCGATCGCAAACCCCACCAGCACTGCGCGCATCACGACGCGCCGAGCTTCACGACACGCGCTTCGCGTCCGCCCACATCGACGGTCGATGCGGTCGATGCAACGTCCCACTTCACCATCGCGATCGCCGCGCTCTCACCGCCCTCGAGCGCGGGCGCGGACGACGTCACGACCCCGGCTTCACCGAATTGCGTTCCCACCGCGATCGGCTCGCCCGCCGCACGAAGTCCGATCAACTGACGCCGCACGTGGCCGCGCATCTCGAGTCGGCAGACCACTTCCTGGCCGCAATAGCAGCCCTTGTTGAAGCTCACCGCGCGTCGCGTGATGTCGGCTTCCTGCACGTAGTTCTCCGGGCCGAAGTCGATGCCCCACTGCGGCACCGAGGCTCCGATTCGTGCCGCGTTCCACCCCTCGTCGCTCACCATCACCGCCGCGCCACTGGCGACGCTCGCGGCGATGCGCTCGATTTCCTCTGCACCACAGACGATGTCCACGCCGGGCCGCGCGAGCCGTTCGGTCGCGAAGACCGTGCGCGCGTCGGGCGGGAACACGGTGTTCGCCGCGGCACCGACGACGGCGACCACCTTTGCATCGAGCCGCGCGACCTCGACATCCTCCATGATGATGTGGCGTTCGAAGTGCTCGAGCAGGTTCGCCACCGTGTCGCCGGGAACGATCAAGAGCGCATCGGCCTCGCGCACCGCGATCCACACATCGGCAAGCAGCTTCCCCTTCTCGTGCACGAGCGCCGCGTACCGGGTCTTTCCCGCGGTCAGTGACTTCACTTCGTTGGTCACCATTCCCGAGATCCAATCGATGCGGTCGGCGCCGCGCACGACGATCACGCCATCATTCGTGGAGCGAACTCCGGCGCCGCGCTCGAGGGCGTGCAACTGGTCGGTGAGCGAAGCGGTGACTGCGGGGAGGCTGGGCATGGAGGGTTTCTGCGACCATCGAGCCGGCTTCGCAAGACGAGAGTGACGAGTTCGTCGCTTCAGTACGGCACTTCGGCGAGGCGGATGCCGAGATGGTTCATCACCGCGCGTTCGTGTGCATCGGACGGATGGTTCACGATGCCGCCCTCGGCTTCGATCCAGAGCGCGGTCGATCCGCCGCCGTCGAGATTGATCGCGTTGCTCGCACCGAACTCTTCGAGCAGCGGAATCATCTCGAGCGACGTCGCCCCCGGCAGTCCCGCGCGGCGCCCGTCCATCACCAGGATGAGCAACGTGCCGCCATCGGCCGTCGTGCCGATCGCAGTGCGCGGATGCGTGCGGTACATCCCGTTCGGTTCGTGCTCGTCGAAGTAGGTCGCACCGTCCTGTAGCAGAATCGGCATGCCGCTCACGATGTCGCTCGCCCACGGAATCGGGTTCACCCGCGCCCAGCCGGCCGAGTCGAACACGGTCGCGCGCCAGCCCGCGGCATCGCGTCCGAATGCGAAGGTCGCGTCGCACTGCTCGGCATACGCATCGCGCCACACGTGCCCGTCGCCCATCGCGAGGCCACACGTGCTGCCGGCGAAGAAGTTCGCATTGATCGCGATCTGCGCGTGATTCTCCTCGGCCCACGTCGACACGCGTGCCCAGCGCTCGCGCGGACGGGTCGCGAGGACGTCGATCGCGGCGTGCAGATCGATCGTCACGATGTGCGCGTCGAGTCCGGGCGCGGTGCGATGAACGTGCGTGACACCGGAGTACGGATATGAGATCCGATCTGCCGCGTGCGCTGCGAATGGCGCCGCGCTGAGCGCGAGTGCGATGACGATC